>NZ_JBSFTV010000044.1:0-50530 GCF_053591455.1 Streptomyces sp. NPDC003016 | reverse complement strand
CACTCCGCACCCGTCGGCAGCCGGGTCCAGCACTGGCTGCCGGTGCTGGACGGTACCGAACGCCTCGGCGTGATCCGCGTCGAAACCGATGCCGTACCGGACAAGGGGTGGATGGTGATGCGCGGGCAGAGGGCGGCGCGGTAGTTGCGCTGCCAGTGCTGGACCTGTTCGACCATCTCCTTCGCGGCCAGGTGGCCGTGGGGACCGTAGCCGTGGACCACGAACTCGTACAGGCCGTTTCCCTCGTCTCCGTCGGAGAGACGCTCGGTGGCCAGCCGCGCGGGGGAGGTACCGCGGACGATCGCGGCGCCGGGCCAGTGCTCGGGCGGCGGGTTCAGGACCCCGGACCGGCATGCGGCAGAAGCCGGGCAGGGCACCGGCCAGGTAGAGGGCGAGGGCGTCGAAGGGTTCCTGGCCACCGACGGTGACGTGGGTGTGCGCCACGGTCGGCTCGCGGACGAGGGCGGGGGCGAGCTGGTCGACGGGCAGCGGGGTGCCGTCCTCCCAGGAGAGGTGGACGCCGGTGCCGGCGACGGTGCGCCGGTTCGGGTTCCAGGCGCCGTCGCCCTGCATGGCGACGAAGCCGCAGACGATGAGCGGATCGTCGCTGTGCAGTGCCCCGTCGCTCTCGGTGAAGCCGATGGCCCAGTGGTACCCGTGCAGACGGAGCGGCGCGACGAGGCGTCCGCCCTCGGCGAGAGCGTCGATCCAGGGCAGGTCCCAGGTGTCGACGGTGACCAGGATGGCATCGAAGCCGCCATCCGGCACGGTGCCGGCGGGCAGGTGCTCGGCGTCCGCGGTAATCATCTGGACGTGGTCGTATTCGGTCTGGGCCAGGAAACGGGTGGCGCGGTCGGTGACGACCGGGTCGGTGTCCAGGGTGGTCACGCTGTCGGCCGGGCCGACGAGTTCGGCCATGAGGGCGGCGTTGTAACCACCGGAGCCGAGAAGCCGACGAGTCCGCACAATCTCGAAGGGGAAGTTGCGGGAATCCGAGGGACATCCGGGCAAATATCGCCTCAGGCCTGTGGGTTCGCAGCTGGATCACGAGCGTATCGGCGCGTCGGACACCTGCCAGAACTCCTCGGGCAGCCGGGCAAACCCGGCTCGCTCGGGTGGCGAATCGGTTTTCTGCTCCATACCCGGGTCCAACGACCCAGCGCCGCTGGTATGGCGGCGCGTGACCGTTCCGTCATGAACCGAGACCGTGACTGACCGGGTTGATGCCAGAGCCTCAGCGAGCCTCACACCCCTCCAGGGGAACGCCGCGCCATGATGGGAGCCTCCGAGGGCCCAGGCGCCCTGGGCGAAAGGTGAACGCACTGATCACCATGGACGTCCAGTACTGCGGCAGTTCGGTCCTGGCCGGTGTCAGCGGGGAACTCGACGACGACGCGGGCGCGGTGTTCCAGCGGGCGCTGGACGACGTCACCGGTGACGAGCGGGACCTCATCGTCGATCTGCACGGCGTGACATCCATGGACACCGGCGGCCTGCTCCACCTCCCGGCCCTGCACCGCGGCGCGGAGTGCCTGGGCCTGCGCGTCCTGGTCGTCGGCTGGCATCCCCAGCCCCAACGGCTCCTGGCCGACGTCGCCGGCATCCCCGGTCCCGGCTCGGCCACCGGGAAGCGGTGCGCGCTGGCGGGCTTCCGCCGGCTGATCGAGGACCGGGCGGAGAGTGCAGTCCAGCCTTCGTCCCAGATGACGTTCATGCCGTTGGTGTCACGGTGGGCCTGGTAGACGGTGTCGGCGGTGGTCAGGACTTTGATCCAGGAGTCGTTGCCCTGGTTTTGGACGGAGATGCTGCAGGCCCCGGACTGGCCCGGCCTGCGAGCGCGATGCCGTTGACCAGCGCGGCGCTGAAGGACTCTGTGTTGTTCGGGTTCAGACTGTCGATGTCGTTGCACGGGCCCGTGGCGCCGGTCGCACTCGTCGCTCCGGTGGCGCCCGGTGTCAGCAATTGGTGACGGGCGTTCCGTTGTACAGGTTGCTGTCGGCGACCCCGTTGGTGACGCTCTTGAGGTAGTAGCCGCAGGTGGGGCGGTTCCTGAAGTCGAAGGTCTGGCCGGAGGCCAGGCGCCAGATCTTGTAGTTGGAGAAGGTCAGGGGTAGCCCTGAGGCGGCCTTCTCGGGCTGGTGGTCACCCAGGACGATGTAGGCGTCGGATCCGGAGAGGGTGGCGAGGCCGTTCTTGTCGATGAAGAGGGAGCCGCCCTCCTCTACTCCTACGCCCCAGGCCTTGCTGCCGGTGGTGAGGCCGTCCTTGATGGCGCGGGCGATGAAGGCCATGGTGCGGCCCATGCGGTCGCGGGTGACGAAGTGGGAGTCGTTGATGGTGCCCGCGTAGTTCGGCCAGTTGAACATGCCGGTGGTGAAGGTCGCGTAGGAGTCGTACGGGTCGGCGAGAGCCTCCGCGGAGGTGATGCTGCCCTGGCAGGCGTCGTAGACGACGGCGCTGTTGATGTGGTGGCCGGCGCTGCCGCCGCCGGAGCCGCCGCCCTTGGTCACGACGGACTGCACGGATGCCCGCAGGGAGGTGTTCTTCCAGGCTGCGTACTTGCACTGGTCCCCGCCGGCGAAGTAGACGAACTCGGCGTTGCGTATGTCGGTGTTGACCTGTGCATTGTTGCCGTCGCTTGCCTTGGTGAGCGTCCACGTCGTGCAGGAGTTGACACTGCCCAGGCTCATGATGGCGTCGCACTCGGGGGTTCTGCTGCCGGAGCCCGGCGCGGAGGCGGCCAGGGCGACCACGTCGAGTGAGCCGGTTCCGCCGCGGATGGCGTCGACGGCCTTCTTCATGGTGGCCGCGATGACGCCGCCGGAGCCGTTCATGGTGAAGGCCGGCCCGGACCAGCTGGTGCGGCTGACGTCCGAGGAGCTGCCGAGGCGGATGCGGCTGGCTGCTGCGTCGGCCTGTTCGGCCTGGACGAACCCGCCGGCGATGACCGCCAAGGCGGCCGTGAGGCACGCGGCGATGCGATATGCGGGTCGGCGCTTCGCCGGGGAGGCGACGTTGAGCGCAGGGGTGTGGTGCAGGAAGGGACTCATGAGTCCTCCGTGTTGCAGAGAGGTCCCGCGCCGAAGACAGCGGGGCAGGCACTGAGACTGCAGGAACGGAAAGTACAGGCCAAGTTCGAGTAGCGGAAGATGTAACGCATGAGTTGTATGCCAGTAGGGCCAGCCTGAGCAGCTGGCAGCTGGAGGGCCTGCGATGTACCGCGTGGAGAGGAAACGAACCTCGTTACCTATATGAAACGCGCGTTACATCTAGCCAACTAACTGTGGTCCATGTAATTTCCTCGAATGTCAGACAGCGGCAACCGAAGTCGTCGCTGGCAGATCTTCCGAGAGGGCTACTTGTGATGCCAACCCCGTCTTTCCGCCGCATGTCCACGGCTTCGGTCCTGTCCATGGCGGTTCTCGTGACGGTCTCGGCCTGCGGCGACAACGCCTCTGACAGTGCTGCCAAACCGCCAGCGTCCACCACCATCGCGGGCGTAGTGATCACCAAGGACGCGGCGCTGCATGACACCCTGCCGCAGGAAGTCAAGAAGTCGGGCACGGTGCGGGTCGCGACGGATGTGCCGTACGCGCCCTTCGAGATGTTCGTGGCCGAGGGCAAACCGGAGCTGACCGGCCTCGACTACGACCTGGGCCAGGCCCTGGGCGCCAAGCTCGGCGTGAGGTTCGCCTTCACACCCCAGAAGTTCGACGGGATCGTGCCCGCGATCCAGGCGGGGAAATTCGAGGCGGCGATGTCGGCGATGACCGACAACAAGGAGAGGCAGGCGGTGGTCGACTTCGTCGACTACTCCGTCTCCGGCTCCGGGATCATGGTCGTCAAGGGCAACCCCGAGAAGATCACGAACCTGGACGACCTGTGCGGTAAGAAGGCTGCGGTCCAGGCCGCGACGAATCAGCTGGACCTCCTCAAGGAGCAGCAGGCCAAGTGCAAGGCCGCGGGCAAGGGGGAGATCGGCATCCAGACCTTCCCCAAGGACTCCGACGCGCAGCTCGCCCTGCGTTCGGACAAGGTCGTCGCCCAGGTGCAGACGAAGCCTGCCGCCGGGTGGACCGCCAAGACCGCCGACGGGGGCCATGCCTTCGAGGTCGTCGATGACCCGGCGGCGGAGGGAGGTTACGGCGCCTCGCCCAACGGAATCGCGGTGTCCAAGAAGCTGCCCCAGCTCACGGACGCGATCCAGAAGGCCTTGCAGGCCCTGATCGACGACGGGACCGTCGCCAAGATCTTCGACAAGTACGGCGTTGCCTCGATCGCCCTCAAGGAGGCCACCAAGAACGCGGCGGTGGACTAGAAATGACCACCACAGCTCCTGCGGACATCGACCGTCCGGCGCCCGAGCAGCTCACGATCGTGCCGCTGCGCCACTACGGGCGTTGGATCGCCGCCGTCGCGGCGGTCACCGCCCTGGTGGGCGTGGCGGGCTCGCTGGCGAAGAACGGCAATCTGCACTGGGAGATCATTGGCCACTTCCTCTTCGCCGATCTGATCTTCGACGGGCTCGTCACCACCCTCTGGCTCACCGTCGCGGCGATGGCCCTCGGGCTCGTACTCGGCACCCTGATCGCGGTGATGCGCCTGTCCACCAACCCGGTGCTGTACGGGATGTCCTCACTGTTCGTCTGGTTCTTCCGCGGCACCCCGCTGCTCGTGCAGATCATCTTCTGGGGATACGCCGCGGCCCTCTACGAGGACGTGCTGATCGGAATCCCGTTCACCGACATCACCTTCATCCAGGTGGAGACCAACTCCCTGCTCACCCCGGCCGTCGCCGCGCTCCTCGCCCTTGGACTCAACGAAGCCGCCTACGCCTCCGAGATCGTCCGTGCGGGCATCCAGTCCGTCGACATCGGCCAAACTGAGGCGGCCCACTCCCTCGGGATGCGGCCCGCCCTCACGATGCGGCGGATCGTACTGCCCCAGGCCATGAAGGTGATCATTCCGCCGATGGGCAACGAGACGATCAACATGCTGAAGATGACCGCCCTGGTGTCGATCATCTCGGCCCACGACCTCATGTCCAACATCCAGGACGTGTACGCGCAGAACTACCAGGTCATCCCGATGCTCGTGGTCGCCAGTATCTGGTACCTGGCGCTCGTCACGCTGCTCAGCATCCCGCAGTCCTGGCTGGAGCGCCGCTACGGCCGAGGCAGCGGGCACGGAGGCCGCATCTCGCCCCTGCGGAGGATGTTCACCGGAGCCGTGACACGGCCGGCTCACCGACCGACGAACGCCAAGGAGGCGGTCCTGTGAACCTCCCCATGGTGCACGCCCAGGGCGTGCGCAAGCACTTCGGGAAGCTCGAAGTCCTCAAGGGCATCGACCTGACCGTCGAACGCGGCCAGGTGTGCTGCCTGCTGGGCCCCTCCGGCTCGGGCAAATCCACCTTTCTGCGCTGCATCAACCACCTGGAGAAGATCGATGGCGGCACCCTCGCGGTTGAGGGAGACCTCGTCGGTTACCGCCGCCACGGCTCCAAACTGCACGAACTGCGCGAACGTGAAGTCGCCGAACGCCGCCGGGACATCGGCATGGTCTTCCAGCGCTTCCATCTCTTCCCGCACCTGAGCGCCCTCGGCAACGTCATGGAAGCGCCCGTCAAGGTCGCTTCCGTCTCCCGGGCCGAAGCCCTGGAAGACGCACAGAGATTGCTCGACCAGGTCGGTCTCGGCGACCGCGCGGGCCACTACCCCGCGCAGCTCTCCGGCGGACAGCAGCAACGTGTCGCCATCGCCCGGGCCCTGGCGATGAAACCCAAGCTGATGCTCTTCGACGAGCCCACCTCCGCGCTCGACCCCGAACTCGTCGGTGACGTCCTGGACGTCATGCGCCGGCTCGCGGCCGACGGCATGACCATGGTCGTAGTCACCCACGAGATCGGCTTCGCCCGCGAGGTCGGGGACACCGCCGTCTTCATGGACGACGGCATCGTCGTTGAGGCCGGCGACCCCCGGCAGGTGCTCGTCGAGCCCCGACAGGAACGCACCCGCGCCTTCCTGTCCAAAGTCCTGTGACCGCCCCCTCGCGGGAGCGGCTACGCACCGCCGCGCTGCTTCCGTACGCCGAAGCACGTCTGGGGGGCTACCTGGCGGACCTGGCCGAGCTGGTCGCCGTGGACTCCGGGTCGTACAGCCCCGACGGCGTGAACCGGATAGCGGACTGGACTCAGGACCGGCTGCTGTGTCTGGGGTTCGACGTGGAGCGCACCGCTCCCGTCCACGGGCACCGCGTCGGGGACGTACTGATCGCCCGCAAGCCGGGCAGTCTCCCGGTGGCCCATGGAGGCCGACGGATCCTACTCGTCGCGCACATGGACACGGTGTTCGAGGACGGCACGGCCGCCGAACGGCCCTTCAGGCTCGACGGAGACCTTGCGCGGGGGCCGGGTGTCAGCGACGACAAGGGCGGTCTGCTGGCCGGGCTCACCGCGCTGGAGATCCTCCATGAGGCCGGAGCCACCAGGTACGCCGAGCTCGTCTTCCTCGCCACCCCGGACGAGGAGATCGGCTCCCCTGCGAGCCGCCCCACCATAGAGGCGGCGGCGTGCGGGGCGCACTTCGCGCTTGCTCTGGAGTGCGCCCGCGAGAACGGCGACCTGGTCATCGCCCGCAAAGGCGTCGCCGACTTCCTGGTGACGGTCACCGGCCGTGCGGCCCATGCGGGCATCGAACCGGAGCGCGGCGCGAACGCCGCGCTGGCCGCCGCCCACCTGGTCATCGCCCTTCAGGCCCTGAACGGCCACTGGGACGATGTCACCGTCAACGTGGGCGTCGTACGGGCCGGGACCCGGGCGAACATCGTCTGCCCGGAGGCGGAGCTGCGTATCGAGGTGCGTTCGGCCACCGCTGCCGGTATCGGCGCGGCCAGGGCTGCCATCGAGACAGCCGTCGCGCGGACCGCCGTCCCCGGAACCACGGCCACCGTGGCCCAACTCGACCTGTGCCCCGCCATGGAGGACACCCCCGCCTCGCGCCGCATCCTCGACACGGCCCGGAAGATCGCCGCCAGCCTCGGGATACCGCTCGGCGGCGCGGCGACGGGCGGGGTGGGCGACGCCAATTTCATCTCGGGGATCGGTGTGCCGACCCTGGACGGCCTCGGGCCGGTCGGCGGCGCCGACCATACCCCCGAGGAGTGGCTGGACACCTCCACCGTCCCCACCCGTGTCACCCTGCTCGCCTCCCTCATCGCCGACCTCGGCGCCGGCTGACCACAGAACCTCCCGCACCGGTTTGACCGCGCCATTGCCCGGTGCGGGAGACCACCCCCGGCAGCCATGTCCACCACGCGATGGCTGCCGGCCAGTGCCGGGACCGCCGCCGGCCCCCGTCGGTGCGGTCCCGGCCACCAACCACCCCCATCCCCAGGAGGCACCACATGCGCGTCCCGACCGGAGCCCGCCGCACCGCGCTGGCGGGCGGCACCGCTCTCCTCCTTACTTTGGCCCTCGCACCGACTGCCGACGCCGACACCACCCGCTCTCCGGGCAACCGAGGCTCGCTCGTCCTCATCGGCGGGGGCCTGAAGCCGGACAACTCGCAGGTCTACGGAGAGATCATCCAGCGCGCCGGCGGCGCCACGGCCCGGATCGGCGTGATCACCGCTTCCTCGGTCCCTGCCAGTCAGGACCCCAATGCCGACGACCCCGCCATATGCAGCAACTCGGAATGCAACGGCACCTACTACGCTGGGCTGTTCGAGCAGCACGGCGCCGCAGACGCCCAGTGGATCCCGATCGACCTCGACCACGTCGCGAACGCCGACTCCGACGACGTCGTCCGTCAGGTCAACTCCATGACCGGCTTCTTCTTCGGCGGTGGTGACCAGTACCGCTACGTCACCACCCTGCTCCATGGCTCTGCCCACACCGACTCCAAGGTGCTCGCGGCGATCCGCGCCAAACTGGCCCTCGGTGCGGTCGTCTCCGGCTCCAGTGCCGGGGCGCAGATCGCGGCTGGAGCGGACATGGTGACCGGCGGAGACTCCTACGAAGGACTGCGCGACGGCACCAGTCCCGGCTACTTCGACGACCCGGCCCGGCTCGGCCACCTGCCTGCGGGCGGCTTCGGCTTCCTGCGCTCCGGACTGATCGACACCCACACCGGGGCCTACGGACGTGAAGGCCGCGCCCTGCGCCTGGCCGCGGACACCGGGCACGACCGCGTTTACGCCCTGGAAGAGAACACCGCACTCGTCGTGGAGGGCCCGGGCACACCGCACGAGCGCATACGTGTCCTGGGTCCCCAAGGCGTCGCCATCCTCGACCTGCGCCAAGCCCGAACCGGCAGAGGCGACTTCGGCTGGTCTCTCACCGGAGCCGGCTACAACTACCTCACCGACGGCGACCGCTACGACCCGAACCGCTGGCGGATCCTGCCCGCCGCAGGCAAGCGGCCCATCATCCCCACCTCCACCTCGCCCGTCCCCGCCAACACCGACGTCTTCCACTCCGCCGCCAACCCGGCGGGCGTCCCCTACTCCTTCCTGAACACCGCACGCGCACTCGCGGCCGTCGGCACGCAGCGCACCGCGAAGGCGACCACCTTCGAGAGCGGGCCGCGGTTCGCCGTGACCCTCAGCAAGCAGCCCGGATTCGCCGCGTGGACCAGTGACGGTTCCACGGCGCGAACGGTGACCGGGCTGCGGATAGCCGTCGCACCGGAGTGACTCTGCCCTGACGACCCCGGGCGACCGAGGCCGGCCGGACACCGGGGGCCCGGCCGGCCTCACTCACCGGTGATCGACAGTAGGCTCGACCGGTCACCATGCTCCGTCCCGAACCACCCGAAGGGAGACCCTGCGATGGCTTCCGGCACACTCGCCGACGAGATCCGCCTCAAGCTGGGCGACGTCAGCCCCGCCGAACGCAAGGTCGCCCGCGTGCTCCTCGCCGGCTACCCCGCCTCGGGTTTCGAGACCATCGCCGTCCTCGCGGAACGCGCCGCCGTCAGTGCCCCGACAGTCCTCCGCTTCGTCAACCGGCTCGGATACCGTGGCTTCCCCGACTTTCAGGCCGCGCTGCGCGAGGAACTCGACGAGCGCAATGCCTCTCCTCTCTCCCTCTACGAAGCGACCGACTACGGCCGCGCCACGACGGGAGAGGACGGGGACGGCGACCTCCTCCAGCGCGGCAGCAACGTCTTCAGCGTGGCGGTCTCCCAGACGCTGGCCGAACTACCCCCACACGACCTCCAGCACGCGGTGCGTTTGCTGTCCGACGGCAAACGCCGCATCACCCTGGCAGGAGGCCGCTTCACCAACCTCTTCGCCCAGTACCTCGGCCTGCACCTCATGCAACTGCGCGACGACGTCAGATTCCTGCCCGACCGCGACGTCGAACGCACCGCTGTGTTCGCGGCCCTCCACCGACGTGACGTCTTCGTCGTGTTCGACTACCGCCGCTACGAGGAGGACAAGGTGGCCATGGCCGAGCTCGTCCAGGAACATGGTGGCAAGGTAGTCCTCTTCACCGACACCTGGCTCTCGCCGGCGGCCACGCACGCGGAGGTGGTCCTGCCCAGCCAGGTCGCCGCGCCGTCCCCCTACGACAGCCTGGTCCCCACCCTCGCCGTCATCGAGACGGTCATCGCCGGCGTCATCACCGCCCTCGGCGAAGACGCCCACCAGCGCATGCGGCGCGGTGAGGAGACCGCCCGCCGCATGGGCCTGTACTGACCCTGAGTGAAGACGGAGCCGACCTCATGACCACGAAGGCCCCGGCGGCCTTCACAAATCCACGTCGAACCACCACGTTGCCGCCATGCACCCCTTCAACGTCGCTCAACACTCCAGGCACGGCGCTGCAAACTTCGGCGGCCGGCTGTTTCCACCCCCGACGTAGGACTTCTGTCACCGGACGAGGCAGCGCCACGCATGTGACAACGGTCCCTCAGCAGGCTCCCGGCGCCCGTGTCGCGGTCGTCGAAACCGTGCTCGCGCAGGGCGTGCCACAGTGTCGACGCATTGATGGCGACGACCGGTTTGCCGAGCTCGGATTCGAGGGCGTCGGCCTGGGAGACGAAGGAGAGGTCCGTCCCGACCTGCACGATCGCCTCGACGGAGGGGTCGTCCAGTTCGTTGACCATTTCCAGGATGCGGTGGGGCCCGCCCCGGGCGATGTCCATGGCGGTCGGACAGCGCAGCCCCGCTGTCGCGGCACGTCGAATCCGGCCTCCGTGAAGAACCGGCTCACCTCGCGGTCGGCGACGGGCTGGTACGGAGAGAAGACCGCTGTGCGCCGGCATCCCAGCGCACGCAGCGCGGCCCGGCAGGAGCTCGCGCCGGTGGTGACCGGCAGCCCGGTGCGCTCGCGTAGGCGGCGCTCGAAAGCGGCGTTGCCCGCGACTCCGCCCCAGAACGTCTCCGCGGACATCCCCGATGGAGTAGCCCACGATCCTGTTGCTGAAGACGTCCTTGACCGCGCAGAGGTACAGCTTTCCTTCCCCGGTGGCGTCGGGTACCGGCTTTTCGAGCCAGCGGTAGTAGGGCTGTTTGGCGAGCTTGAGGACCCGGCACGTGACCGTGACGGGAACTCCGTCTGTGGCCGGCTCTTTCACAAGCGGGTAGATCCTTTTCCCGGCAGGCTCGCCTGGGACAGGCAGGCCGCGGCCCGGCGCAGAACCTCGTTCTCCTGCTCCAGCAGCTTGATCCGCCGACGCGCGTCCCGCAGTTCCGCGCTCTCATGGCTGGACGTGCCGGGTTTCGTCCCGTCGTCGATGTCGGCCCGGCGCATCCACTTCCACAGCGTCATCGCATGGACCTCGAAGCCGGCGGTCACCTGCTCGACCGTCACACCCGAGTCGCGATTCCTCGCGACCCGCACGACGTCCTGGCGGAACTCTTCCGGATAGGGCTCGGGCCCAGCGAAATCCTTCTCACCTGCCCTGCAGGGCAAGCCAGTTCAGATGTCACCCGATCGTGCATCTGACCCAAGTCTTGAAGAAACCACCCATTCCGCGGATGAGTTTGGCGCCCAACGTGCAGGTCTCCTGTTCCATGCTGGGGGTTTGCTGGCCTCGTGCCCCCGAGCGTGGCTCTGACCTGCGGCCGCGCCGAACTAGGGCACGTTGATGAGCATTCTCAACGGTATCTCCTATCAGGATCATCAGGTAGGGAGCTGAGTAACGTCTTTGCAGGCCGGATACTGTTTCGCGAGTTGTTGATCTTGGCGGTGCGCGGTGCCCGCCGGCGGCTTCCGGCAGGGTCTCGGTATCGGGGCGGCCGTGGTGGGGGCACATGCATTCGTTCCTCTCGGCTGCGCGTCCATGCCCGCCCGATCGAATCGATCGGGTCAGGCCCCTCGACGGCACACGGGTTCGGGACGGCGCCGGGTCCGCCTGCGCCATCACACCCGCACCCGCACCGGCGTCGGACTCGGCGTCCAGCGCCACCGGACCCTGCCCACCGCCAACGTCGGGATCGCGGATGAGGCCGAGGGCGTGCATGCCCTCCACGCCGAACGATCCGTCGGTCCGAGCACCCCACGACACGCCATGGCCCCACATACAGTGGCGCACACGAGGCGTTTCCTTGATTCGGCCGCTTGGTCGCCGACGATCCCGGAAGGTCTCGCTCCGTCTCGTCCTCGCGCCACGCCGTGGACCCGGACACCACGAGAGGGCTCACCCGGGCCCCACCACGAGAGCCAAAAAAAATCGGACGGCGATGTCGAGAACCCGGGACCGGCTCCGTCCCCGTAGTGAACGCGACCACAACGGGTCGCACCAGCACCGAGGAGAACCACCATGGCCAAGTACTTGCTGCTCAAGCACTACCGCGGCGCTCCGGCCGCGGTCAACGACGCGCCCATGGACCAGTGGGCCCCGGAAGAGATCTCGGCCCACGTCCAGTACATGCAGGACTTCGCGGCCCGGCTCGAGGCAACCGGCGAGTTCGTCGACGGTCAGGCGCTCGCGCCCGAGGGGGCGTGGGTCCGGTACGACGGCGAGGGGCGCCCGCCGGTCACCGACGGCCCCTTCGCCGAGACCAAGGACCTCATCGCCGGCTGGATGGTGATCGACGTCGACAGCTACGAGCGCGCCATCCAACTGGCCGGGGGGCTGTCGGCCGCCCCCGGGGCGGGCGGGAAGCCGATCCACGAGTGGCTCGAGGTGCGCCCCTTCCTGGCCGCGCCGCCCACCGTCACGGAGTGACCTCATCGATGAACGAGAGCCTGCTCCGGAGCCTCACGCCGAGCGTGCTCGCCATCCTCGTCCGCCGCGGAGCCGACTTCGCGGCGGCCGAGGACGCCGTGCAGGACGCGCTGGTCGAGGCGGTCCGCGTCTGGCCGGCCGACCCTCCACGCGACCCGAAGGGCTGGCTGGTCACCGTGGCCTGGCGCCGGTTCCTCGACGCGACCCGGGCGGACGCCGCCCGCCGCCGGCGTGAGGACCTCGTCGACGAGCAGCCGGCGCCCGGGCCCGCGCCCGCGGTGGACGACACGCTCCAGCTCTACTTCCTGTGCGCCCACCCGTCGCTGACGCCGTCGTCCGCTGTCGCGCTCACACTGCGCGCCGTCGGCGGGCTGACCACCCGTCAGGTCGCCCAGGCCTACCTGGTGCCCGAGGCGACCATGGCGCAGCGCATCAGCCGGGCCAAGCGCACCGTCTCCGGCATCGGGATCTCCCCTGCTGGAGCGAGACCGAGAGCTCGGGGAAGGTTCGACCAGCCCGGCGACGTCGCCACCGTGCTGCGCGTCCTCTACCTGGTCTTCAACGAGGGCTACTCCGGCGACGTCGACCTCGCCGCCGAGGCCATCCGGCTCACCCGGCAGCTCGCGGCCGCGATCGACCACCCCGAAGTGGCGGGGCTGCTCGCCCTCATGCTGCTCCACCACGCCCGGCGCGCCGCCCGGACCGCGCCCGACGGCAGTCTGGTGCCGCTCGCCGAGCAGGACCGCGGCCGGTGGGACACGGAGTCGATCGCCGAGGGCGTCGAGATCCTGCAGGCGGCCCTCGCCCGCGACCGCCTGGGCGAATTCCAGGCCCAGGCCGCCATCGCGGCACTCCACGCCGACGCGCCCACCGCCGAGGAGACCGACTGGGTGCAGATCGTCGAGTGGTACGACGAGCTCGCGCGCCTGACCGACAGTCCGGTCGTCCGGCTCAACCGCGCGGTGGCCGTCGGCGAGGCCGACGGACCGCGCGCCGGCCTGGCGGCGCTCGCGGCGCTGGACGACTCTTCCCCGAGCTCTCGGCTTCCCTCGAGCGGGGGATGCGCCATCCCCCGCCACGCCGCGGTGGCGGCGTACCTCCACGAGCGCGACGGCGACCTGGCGACGGCGGCACGGCTGTACGCCGAGGCGGCCCGGAAGGCACCCAACCTCGCCGAGCGCGACCACCTGACGCGCCAGGCCGCCCGGCTCAACGCCCGCCGGGGCCGCTGACGGGTCGCGCTCGGACTCTCCCGCCGCACTTGGCGCGGCCCGGTGGCCACCAGAGCGGTCGCCTCGAAGTGAGCAGGCGGGCCGAGACCGACGGTGTGAAGCGTTGCCGACGGGGAAGCTCAGCCTGCCCTCCCCGGTACGCCGTCCTGACGTCACGGCGGCAGGTCCGACTGCGGCCCCAGGATCAACTCCCATGCCAGGAAGTGAGGTTCGACGCGGGGCCGGCTCTTGTAGAAGTCTACGAAGAGCCGGTCTCAGCCTGCGGAGTTTTCATGCCTTCCACCCCTAACCGACTTCGCTCGGTTGGCTGTGTACTCCTCACACAAGGTGCAACGAAGCAAGGGATGAGTGCCGTGGACTTACTCCGTCCCGCCACATGGGCGGAAGCGCTGGACGCAAAGGTCCAGCATCCGGGCGCGACGCCGATCGGGGGCGGTACCGACGTGATGGCCGAGATCGGCACGGTCGACCGTCAACCGGCCACTTTGCCCGGCCTCACCGGAGTCGGGGAACTCGCCGAAGGGCCCGGGGCCGACGGACGGTCGCGGACCGGTGCAGGTCTACCCCGCCCCCGGACCATTGATGAACTCGGCGCTCGACTTCCCGGACCGGCTGTCGCGTCCAGGACCGTGGGCTCGCCACAGATCAGCGGCCGGGGCACCCTCGGCGGCCACCTGGCTGCGGCGCCCCCGCGGGCGAGGGGCGCCCACCGCTGGTCTCCTCCGACGCGGAGATCGAGGGTCCCCCCCTTCGCGGCAGTCGCATGACCCCGGTCGGCGAGTTCTCCACCGGCGTCAAGCGCAACGTATTCGCCGAGGACGAGCTGATCGCCGCGGTGCACGTGTCGCCCGCGAAGGGGCCGCAGCAGTCCGCCAAGGCCGACACCGTCGGTGGCGGACCGGTGGCGATGGTGCACCCCGTGGCGGCCGAGGCCGGGCAGGGCCTGGTCGAGGTCGTGCGGGTGACGGAGGAGATCAAGGTCGAGGACGGTCGGATCTGCAATCCGTCGCTCACCGACTACCCGGTACCGGCGATTATGGACATGCCGCCGATGACGGTGGATGTGATCGAAAGGGGTGACCCGAACGCGCCGTCCGGTGGGCGTGGTGTCGGCGAACCGCCCACCACTTCCGCCACCCCGGCGGTCGTGGACGCCGTCCGCGACGCGACGGGTCCGGACCTGACCCACACCCCGGTCGCACCGGAGCACATCGTCTGCGCCCAGCCGCGATGATCTCCCGCGGGTGTCGCCGACCGCGCTGATCTCAGCGCTGATCCGAAGGCGGCATCCGCGGGGCGCCACTTGCTGCCCCGGGTGCGGTGCCCCGCACGGGCAGAGCACCCGGGGAGTCTCCGCCCTCTCGAAAAAGGAGTGACCATGACTGCGAACATCCAAGAAACGAGTCTCCAGGAGCTCAAGCGCGCCTGGCTGGAAGAGGCGATCAGGTTGGCCACCCACAGCGTGACGAACGGCGGCGGTCCGTTCGGCGCACTGGTCGTCAAGGACGGCGAGGTCGTCGCGACCGGGAACAACCAGGTCACCGCGGCCCTGGACCCGACGGCGCACGCCGAGGTGAGTGCGATGCGTGCCGCCTGCAAGAAACTGGACACCTTCTCGCTCGGGGGCTGTGTCCTGATCACCTCGTGCGAGCCGTGTCCGATGTGCCTCTCCTCCGCGCTGTGGGCGCGAGTCGACCGGATCGTCTACGCCGCCGACCGGCACGATGCCGCGGTGGCCGGTTTCGACGACCGCAAGTTCTACGACCTGTTCGAAAAGAAGCCCGCGTCGATGTGGCCCACGCCGGTCGAGCAGCTGGACCTGCCGAACCGTACGGCGCCGTTCGACGCGTGGCTGGCCAAAACCGACCGCATCGACTACTGAGAACCCGGTTCACCGCGCGCTGGCATCGAGTGAACCGAACCCATCGGATCACTGAGCCTTTTCCGGCCTGCTGGTGGTGACCGCAGGCTGGAGCGTACTTCCCGACGACGAAGCTCCTGGTGGACGGGTTCTCGACCGAGACCACCCCTGTCCGCCAGGACCTTCGCGTGCCCGTCCGCCCGCCGAGCGCCCCTGGCCCCGGCCCACTTGCGATGCGGTGACACCTGCGCCCGGCTCGCCGCGGGAGGGAGAGCCCGGATCGGCAACCGGACGTCCCGGCAGGACGTCCCACCAGGAACGCCGGAAGCTGACTGGGATCACGTCTGCCGGGTGGTGCGCCCGGCGGGCATTCTTGTCCGAAGCCGGTCCGCCCCGGCGTGCCGCTCCGGCCACTGCACCGGAACACGAGGTCGAAGGGGAGCGGCTGACTGCGACCCGCCCCGTCACTGCTGTCCAAGGAGAACTTCGCGATGTGGCCCAGCATCATTGCCGTGGTCGGCACACTGCTTGGGGGCACGCTCACCGGGCTGCTTCAGATCAAGAGTGCGCGGATCGCCCAGAGTGCTGCCCGTGCCGACCAGAGGGCGGAAGCCCTGCGCAGGGCACTGGGCGAATTGGTGGCCGCCCTGGGCGACCACCGGCGGGCCATGTGGCATCGCGAAGTCCTGCGCCTGGACGGCGCGAGCGAGGAAGCCGTCGAAGCGGCCCGCACGGCCTCCCGCACCACGCGCTCAGCCATAACCGGCCCACTGGTCACGGTATCCGTCCTTGAACAATCCCTTGCTGAGCCGGCTCGTCGGGCTGCCCTGGCCGCGTTCAGCCTGCGCGACGCCACTGACCACCCCGACCTGGCCTCCCGCCGCGAGGCCGCCATCGCGGCGACCGACGAACTGGTCGCCGCCGCCGGCCGGGCCATGGCCTGACTTCCCGGAGGTCCGGGTGACGCGGCCCGGGCACCCCATCGATCAGGCAGCCCCTGACATTCGTTCAAGGCCGGACCAAGTGGGGAGGCGGAGCCCTCCGAGGGAACTCCGGACAGAGCCACCTTCGGAGAGCCTCATCAGACCTGGCCGTTCGTCCGCTCCCCGACCGCTGCGCAGCACTGGCCGATCGTTTCGGGCCGAGATTCGAAGTGGTCTCCAGCGGAGGGTGCGGCGGGCGAGCCGGAGCCGGGTCCGGAACCGGGTGGGGCGGCGCGGCGGACGATCCTGTGTGTACTCCCGCGGGCCCGGACGAGGCGGCGGTACGGGGCGAAGCCGCAGCCGCGGTCGGGGAACAGCCGCCGCCAGGCCGTCACCCCGCTGCAGCCGGTGCGTCCGGCCGGCCCAGCAGCCCGGCACACCCCTTCGCACAGCACGTGGACGATCCCGCGAAGGGCCTGCTGCCCCTCCCGCGCGTCACCGGGAAGCGGCCCTCCGCACCGTCGTACCCGCCCTCCGTCCGTGCCCCGTCAGAAGGCGTAGCGGATCGTCAGCCACGGAGCGTGGGTGTCCACCAGGCCGCGCACGGCCTCCACCGTCGCAGCCTTGACAGCGTTGCGGTACCGCACGTTCCAGCTGCCGTTCTCGGACCGCTTGGCCTGCTGGAGGTCGGGGCGCCAGATGGCGTCCTCGGCGCGCGGATGCCAGGCCAGGTTGACCTCGTGCAGGTCCCGGTTGTGCGTCAGCATGATCACTTCCGCCGCCGCCTGCTCCTTCACCCTCCGCGGCAGGACGTCGTCCATGTGCCG
This sequence comes from Streptomyces sp. NPDC003016, assembly GCF_053591455.1. Classification (NCBI taxonomy): domain Bacteria; kingdom Bacillati; phylum Actinomycetota; class Actinomycetes; order Kitasatosporales; family Streptomycetaceae; genus Streptomyces; species Streptomyces sp. NPDC003016. The sequence goes on along the minus strand of NZ_JBSFTV010000044.1, from coordinate 33,508 downwards.
GAGCAGCTCCGCCCAGGACCGCTCCCAGCCGGGCCTGATGACGACGGGGGAGAGATTGAAGTGGACCTCGTAGCCGGCGTCGAGGAAGTCCGCCGCCGCGGCGATGCGGTGCTCGACCGGGCTGGTGCGGATGTCCAGCAGCCGTGAGTCGTCCGGCGGCATCACGGAGAACCGGACCCGTGTCCGGCCGCGGGGTTCGAGCAGCAGCAGATCGGGGTTGACGAACTTGGTCGCGAACGATGCCTTGGCGGTGGGCCACCGGGCGAAGGCGTTCACCAGATCGGCGGTGTTCTCGCTGATCAGCGCGTCGACCGAGCAGTCGTTGTTCTCCCCGATGTCGTAGACCCACGCGCTCGCGTCGCACTGGTTCGGCTCGCTCTTGGGGCCCTGGCCGGCGACATGGCGTGCCAGACGGGCGACGATGCGGTCGATGTTCGTGAAGACGGTGATCGGATTGGCGTAGCCCTTGCGTCGCGGAACGTAGCAGTACGCGCACGCCATGGCGCATCCATTGGCGGCCCCGGGGGCGATCCAGTCCGCCGACCGGCCGTTGGGCCGTACGGTCAGGGTCTTCTTCTCGCCCAGCACCAGGACCGTGCTCTTGATCCGCACCCAGCGCTCGGCGTTCCCCTTGTTGCCGTGCAGCTCCGGAATGCGCCAGTGGGAGTCGGTGGAGACGACCCCGGCGTCGGGGAACCTCGCGAGGATCTGCCGGCCCCGCGGCGAGGACGCCGCCCCGGGCTCGGCGTGGATCTCCCGTACCGACAGCATGCGGCGGGCCTGCTCCGAGTCGCGGAACAGCGGCCCGGTGGACCTTCGGGGCTTCGGGCCGGTCCGGATCTCGTCGAGGCCGAACAACCCGTCGTGGTCGTCGTCCGGCATGCCGGACGGCTGGGAGGTGTGCATGCCTGCTCCGGAGTCTGTCGCGTCGTACACCACCGTACGGGAGGACCCGCCCGGCACGCGGCGCCGCGTGCCGCCGCCCGTACGAACGGCCCGGCCGGCACCGCTCAGCCGCCCGTCCGCCGGCGGCCGTCCAGGTCCGCACTGCCGCCGGCGCCCAGCAGCCCCGTCGCCGCGAACGCGGTGCTCCGCTGGAGCCGGGGAAGTTCCCGCTTCGAGAGCAGTGTCACCACCGGGGGCATGGCGGCCCGGACCACCTGCGTCGCGCGGAGCCACGCGGGCGCGTACACGGCCGCGCTCCGCCGCTCAATGGCCCGCGCCATGCGCGCGGCCACCGTTTCGACCGGGTAGACCTTCCGCGCGGGCCTCGGCATGTGGGCCCGCAGCTCCCGCAGCACCGGATGCTGGTCGACGTCACGGATCATGTCGGTGTCGGTCCAGTTCAGGTACGCGATGCCCACCCCGACGCCCTCGTGGGCGAGCTCGGCGCGCAGCGAATGGGCGAAGGACTCCACGCCGGCCTTGGAGGCGCAGTAGGCGCTCATCATGGGCGCCGCCCCGATCGAGGCCAGCGAGGCGATCTGCAGGTAGTAGCCGTGTGTCGCCCGCAGGCCGGGCAGGAAGGCACGTGCCGTGATCGCGCTGCCGATCAGATTCACCTCGATCACGCGCCGCCACAGCGCGGGGTCGGACTCCGCGAAGGGACCGCCCTCGGCCACTCCCGCGTTCGCGACCACGACCGACACGGGCCCGAGGCGGTCGCGGACCTCGGCGGCGACCCGCGCCATCGTGTCCTCCTCGGTGACATCGGCCTCCCAGCACAGGGCCCGCCCGGAGATGGTGTCCCGCACCTGGGCCAGTGCCGGCTCCTCCCGGCCGAGGAGGGCCACCGTGGCGCCGCGCCGGGCCAGCTCCCGCGCGGTCGCCGCCCCGAGGCCCCGGGCGGCACCGGTCACGACGGCGACACGGCCTTGCAGAGGACGTACTGCGCCCGTCACATGGACCTCCTGGAGAGGGAGCGGGCCCCGGTGGTACTCCGCGCCACCGGACCCGGCAAGGGGTTCTTTCACCATAGGCACCAGCGCCGGGGGCCGCAGCGCCACCGGGCAGCCACCCCCGCAGGACGTCCGGCCGGCGCGCTTCGGCGCGCGTCGTACTGACTGCCGAGGTGACCGCAGCGGTCGTTCTTCGTTGACCGGGAAAGCCACAGCCCGCGTTCGACAAGCCGAGGCCCCATGCGGAAACAGCCAGCCCCTTCGCCGACCCCCATATCCGGACGGCGCCCGCGCGTCGACGAGGCGGAGGCGATCCTCGTCGAGCACTACGGACACCTCGTACGCCTCGTCCACCTCGTCCTTCCGGCAGACCTCGGCCGTCACCGACGGGTGGTCACGGCCCATTCCGTGGTCCAGCGCACGCTCCCACGGACGCCGGGCACCCGCGGAAACGTATCGTCCGCGCAGCCGCCGGCGGACGCTGCCGCCTACAGCTGGATACGTGACCGCGTCCTGAAGACCGCGCTCGGCTTCGAAAGGCCGCCATGGGCGCCTCTGCGGCAGTGGTGGCAGCGGTCCGCCAGGTTGCCGCTGATACTGGGGGTACGGGTGTTCCCCAGTGCGGGCGGGGCCGACGAACTGGCCCTGTCCCAGGCGCTGTCGGGGATTCCGGCGGCGGCCCGCGCCGCTCTGGCACTGCATGTGCTCGAAGCCCTGGCCGAGGACGAGATCGTCCCGGTGCTCTCGGCAGCGGGCGTCGCGGACCCCCGCGCGGCGCTGCGGACCGCGCTGAGCGTGCCGAACGTGCAGGACGGCTCGGCGGCCGCGCTCCTGCGGACCGGCGAGTTCGACCCCGGCCTGGTCCAGCTGCACCCGACGGACCTGCTGCGCCGCCGCAACCGCGCACGCCTCACGGCCGCCGTCCTGACCGCCGCGGCACTGGCCGCGGCAGCGACCCTCACGGTCGGGGAGGGGGCGCCGGCTCCCGGCGCTGTCGCGAACGGCCCCACGGACCGCGGCGCACCGCTCCCGGCCCTGGACCCCGCGAAGCTGCGGACCGCCTCCGCCGAGGGCTGGGCCGACACCGCACGCGTCGACTTCTCCGCGTGGCCGGCCCGGGGCGCACGGGCCGGGGACCGCGCGTTGCTGCACCGCGCGCTGCGCGCCTGGGGCTCCCCCGGCGAGGCCGTCCGCGTGACGGCGACCGAGGACACCACCACGGCGCCGCCGATCCGCCCGCCCCAGCTGCTGTACGCGGGTGACGTGAACGGCGAGGCCGTCGTCCTCCTGCACGACGGACAGCGGCTCGTACGCTACGCCGAGCCCGCCACGGACGGCAGCGCCGAGGCGCGCGAGGACACGGCCGCCCTGGACTTCGCCCGGACCGACAACGCGGGCGTGACGACCGCCGCCGCCGTCGTCATCGGCCGCACCACGGGCGGCGCCCGGTACCTCATGGCCCCCTGGATCGCCGAAACCGGCACCCGCGACCTGCTGCGCCCCGGAGCGCCGACCCGCCGTCTGCCGGCCGTGGACGGGGTCACCGCCGTAGTGCCCTCCCCGGCCACCGGCGGGGCGTGCGCCTCCTGGCCGGTTCTCAGCCTCCGCTCCTCCGAGCGGATCGTGGAGAAGCACGCGTTCCTCCTCACGGACCTCGGCGACCTGACGCCGGTGCACCTCACCCACACTCCGCCGCCCGGCTCCGGCGCCCCCGCGCGCCAGCCGCGCGAGGCGACGGGCCGGGAGGCGCTGGTGAGCTGGGCGCGAAGCGCCTGCACGCTCACCGCGATGCGCGGCAAGGGAGCGCGGGCCGTGAACGACTGGGTCTACGCCCGCCAGTCGCTGCCGGGCGGCGGCCGTGCGGCCTGGGTGTGCACCCGCATGGAGGCGTGGCGGGGGGCGGGACGCGTCCAGGTGCGGTTCCAGCCGCCCGCAGCCGGCCCGGCGGCCCCCGCAACCGTGGTGGCCGAGCAAGGCGACACCGCGGCGTGCAGCCGCTTCGGGCAGCACGTGGTCGCCGCTGCGCAGTGGCGTTCCCCGCAGGGCCGGTGGTTCGTCCTGGCCGCCGGCAGCCGTTCGGTGAGCCGCATCAGCCTCTCGGGCGGAGTCGACGCGAGCAGCGCGGGCCCGACCATCGCCGTACCCGCCGCCGAGGGCGCACAGGTGGAAGTCACCGCCTTCCACGCGGACGGGAGCGAACTGTCGCCGCTGCGCGGGCGGTGACGGCGGCCCGCGGGCACGGCGCGACGGCGGTCCCCTCGCGCCGCGTCCGCCGAGGGGATCATTCCGTGGCTCCCCGCACGGAGTCGCCCGCACGGGTGGCGGTGCGGTCGCTGCCCCTGCCCCTGACGCGGCCGGTCCGTTGGACAGGCGAGCCGCGTCATCGGGTGTACGCACCGGAGCCGGGCCGGTACGTGCCGGCTCTGCCCGTACGGCGGTCCCGCTCGCGCCCGGGCGGGAGCCGGGACGCCCGGTCGCACGGACGGCTTGCCGTTCTGGGAACAACTCGCCTCTGCTGGGAACAACTCGCCTCGGTAGGCTGCGTGTTGACCTTGAAATGAGCTTGTTTCCCAAAGGGGGCCCCGTGGCCGAGCAGCCGACACCTTCCGATGTGTCCCAGCAGAGCGACAGGATCAACACCGCGCAGCCGCACACGGCCCGGATCTGGAACTACTGGCTGGGCGGCAAGGACCATTACGCGGTCGACCAGGAGGCCGGTGACCAGATCCGCAAGCTGCACCCGGGCATCGGCGACTACGCCCGGGCGGACCGGCTGTTCCTCGGGCGTGCGGTGCGCCACCTGGCCGCCGACCGCGGGATCCGGCAGTTCCTCGACATCGGTACCGGTCTGCCGACGGCCGACAACACCCACGAGGTCGCCCAGCGGTCGGTGCCGGAGTCCCGCATCGTCTACGTCGACAACGACCCGCTGGTGCTCGCCCACGCGCGTGCCCTGCTCACCAGCACACCGGAGGGGCGGACCGACTACCTCGACGAGGACCTGCGCAACGTCGACGTCATCCTGGAACACGCGGCGAAGACACTGGACTTCAGTGAGCCGGTCGCGCTCATGCTGCTCGGCGTGGTCATCTTCCTCGAGGACGACACGGAGGCGTACGGCATCGTCGGCCGCCTGATGGACGCACTGCCGTCCGGGAGCCACCTGGTCCTCTCCCACACGGTCACGGACCCGGCGATGCCCGATGTGGACGCCGCGGTGGCGTTCTGGAACGAGCACGGCACCCCGAAGCTCACCCAGCGCACCCCCGACCAGGTGGCCCGGTTCTTCGACGGCCTGGAGCTCCTCGACCCCGGTGTGGTGTCGTGCAGCCGCTGGCGTCCTGAGGCGGACGCCACCGGCATGCCGGACGAGGTGGCCATGTTCGGCGGGGTCGCACGCAAGCCCTGAGGCATCGCCGGTGTCCACGGCTCCGCCCGTCGGGCGAGGGTGCGGTGATGGTGCGTCGTACCCTGAAGCCGTGACACCCGATCCGGATCCCGCGGTCGCCGAGGGCGGTGGTGCCGGAGCGGCTCTGAGCACAGGTGCGGTCGCCCGCAGGCTCGGTGTCGCTCCCACCACCCTCCGCACCTGGGAGCACCGTTACTCGATCGGTCCCGCGACGCGTCAGGACGGCAAGCACCGCCGGTGGACGCCGCAGGACATCGCCCGCCTCGAAGAGATGTGCCGCCTCACCTCGCAAGGCGTCCCTCCCGCCGAGGCCGCTCGCGCGGCCCTGCGCCCGCTGCCCGGCGGAGGCGGCCGGCCGCCCGCCCGCCCGGCTCCGCGCGCCGTTCTGTCGCCCGGGGGCCGCGACGCCCTTCCGCTCGGGGACGTGAGGCAGGAGTGCCGCGGCCTCGCCCGTGCGGCCGTACGCCTCGACGCGCCCGCCGTCGAGGAGTTGCTCGACGCCGCGCTCGCCGAACACGGCCTGGCCGGGGCCTGGGAAGAGGTGTTCGCTCCCACGCTCCACGCGGTGGGGCGCAAGTGGGCCTCTTCCGGCGAGCGTTACGTCGAGGTCGAGCACCTGCTGTCCTGGCAGATCTCGTCGGCCGTCCGCCGCCTGCGAACGGTCCGCGGGCCGGCGGGCATCGCCCCCGCGCTGCTCGCCTGCGTACCGGGCGAGCAGCACACCCTCCCCCTGGAGGCGCTCACGGCCGCTCTGGGGCAGCGGGGCCTGCCCGCGAGAATGTTCGGCGCGGCCCTTCCCGCCGAGGCCCTCCACGCGGCGGTACGCCGAATCGGCCCGTCGGTGGTGGTGCTGTGGGCGCAGTCCCGTTCGACCGCCGACCGCGCGCCGGTCCAGCTCGTCTCGGGGGTGGAATGGGGTCTGCGAGGCGCCAGGGCAAATCCGGCTCTGCTGCTCGCCGGCCCCGGATGGACGACGACGCCGCACGTACCGGGCACCGGGCGGCTGCACGGCCTGCGGTCCGGGACCGAGACCGTCGAGTCCTTGCTCGTCGGGTGACACGGGAATCCGCACCGCCGAACGGCTGTTCGCCTCCCGTGTGGGTCACACATTCTCCCGTGTGTCATTGAAAAGCCGGATCGTCCACATGTGATCGAGTGGATGCCGACTGCCGGCCGTACGAAACGGTGGTGGCGCATCCGAACGGCCTGTCTTCCCAGAAGGACGAGTAACACCCGTCGATCCCCGCGGAGGACCATGATGCATCCGAGCAGCTCCACCGGGCCGGTCTCGACCACGCGCGGGCCGGACCCGGGCCACGGCTCTTGCGCCGACACCGACAGGGACGTGCCCGCCGCGGTGGGCCAGGTGCTCGAGGGACTGCTCCGGGAACGGATCGCGCGGGCACGGACACTCGACGAGACCTTCGCCCGGGACATCGGGGAACGCGTCGCCGACTTCACGCTCCACGGGGGCGGACGCACGCGGTCCCAGTTCTTGTGGTGGTCGATGCGTGCGTGCGGGGGCGCGGAACGGGAGAGGCCCGCAGCGCTCCGCGTGGCGGCGGCGCTCGAACTGATCCAGACCTGTGCCCTTGTCCTGGACGATGTGATGGACGGGTCGTCCAGGCGCCGCGGCCGCCCCGCCTTCCACACGCGGCTGGAGGCGCAGTACCCCACATCCCGGGCGGCCCCGCCGGGCGCCGTCTCCTTCGCCGCCTCCGCCGCCGTCCTCGGTGGCGACCTCGCACTGGTGTGGGCCGACGACATCATCGCCGACACCGCCTACGGCCACGGCGTCCGGCCGCGGGTGCTGAGCCTGTGGCGCGCGCTGCGTATGGAGATGGTCGCGGGGCAGTACCTGGATCTGCGAGGGCAAGGGCGAGGGCAGGGCCAGGAGCAGGAGGCCGGTTTCCGGTCGGTCGCCAGGGCGGTGCGCACCGCCTGTCTCAAGTCCGCGCTGTACTCGGTCGAACGGCCGCTCGCGCTCGGAGCCGCTCTCGCGGGAGCCGACGACAGGACCACGAGGGCTCTGTGCTCCGCCGGCCGCAACGCGGGCATCGCCTTCCAGCTGCGCGACGACATCGAGGGAGTGTTCGGCGACCCCCGCACGACCGGAAAGCCGTCGGGCGACGACATGAGGGCCGGCAGACTCACCTGTCTGGCTGCCGTCGCACGCGCGACGGCAGCCTCGCGAGGCGATACGGACTCCCTGGCCGTGCTCGACAACGCGCTGGGCAACCCGACCCTGAGCCAGGCCGCTCTGGAGGAGGTACGGCAGGTCCTCGTCTCCACGGGGGCGCGCAGCGCCGTGGAGACGAGGATCGAGAAGCTGCTGGCGGTCGGCTCCCGCCGGCTGGCCGCGGCAGCCCTGTCGTCGCCCGCGTCGGCCCGCCTGGCCCGGCTGCTGAACGCCGTGGCCGCGCCCCGGACCGGCGTGACCCCTGCGCACACCGGACCCGTACAGGACGGCATACCGGCTCTGCTGCTGACGGCCGGAGTCGCGGAAGGAGACCGGTGATGCGCACCGTCAAGGGACGGACCGACCACGTCGTGGTGGTCGGAGCCGGGCTCGCCGGTCTGTCCGCCGCGCTGCACCTGCTCGGCGCGGGCCGCCGGGTCACCGTCGTCGAGCGCGACACACAGCCCGGTGGACGGGCCGGCCGGGTGGACAGGGGAGGCTACCGGTTCGACACGGGCCCGACCGTGCTGACCATGCCGGAGCTCGTCGAGGACGCGTTCGCCGCCGTCGGCCGGAAACTCACCGACCGGCTGGAACTCGTCGCCCTGCACCCCGCCTACCGGGCGCAGTTCGCCGACGGCAGCGCCCTGGACGTGCACACCGACGCCGAGGCCATGGAGGCGGAGATCGAGAGCTTCGCGGGAGCGCGCGACGCCCTCGGGTACCGCCGCCTGCGCGGCTGGCTGCAGGAGCTGTACCACGCCCAGATGCGGCGCTTCATCGACACGAACTTCGATTCGCCGTTCCAGCTCCTGCACCCCGACCTCGCCCGTCTCGCGGTGCTGGGCGGCTTCGGCCGTCTCGACCCCCGGATCGGCCGCTTCATCACCGACGAGAGGCTGCGGAGGGTCTTCTCCTTCCAGGCCCTGTACGCCGGAGTCCCGCCCGCCCGCGCCCTCGCCGCGTACGCGGTCATCGCCTACATGGACACGGTCGCGGGCGTCTACTTCCCCATGGGAGGCATGCACGCCCTTCCGCGCGCCATGGCCGATACCGCCGCCGACGCCGGCGCCACCTTCCGGTACGGCCAGCACGTGACCCGGCTGGAACGCAGGGGAGAGAGAGTCACGGCCGTCATCACCGACCGGCTGCGCATTCCCTGCGACGCGGTCGTGCTGACACCGGACCTGCCCGTCACCTACCGCCTGCTGGGCCGCAGCCCGAAGCGCCCCCTTGGCCTGCGGCACTCCCCGTCCGCCGTCGTCCTGCACGTCGGCACCGACCGCACCTGGCCGCAGCTGGCCCACCACACGCTCTCGTTCGGAGCGAAATGGAATGAAACCTTCCATGAGCTGACCGGCAGCGGGCGGCTGATGAGCGACCCGTCCCTGCTCATCACCCGGCCGACCGCCACCGACCCGCTGCTCGCCCCGGCCGGACGGCACGTGCACTACATCCTGGCGCCCTGCCCCAACACGGACATCGGCCCGAGCCGCGAGCAGTGGCACGACCTCGCTCCCCCTTACCGCCTGAGCGTGCTCGCCGAACTGGAACGCCGCGGACTGACCGGCCTCGCCGGGGCCATCGAGGAGGAGTGCCTGATCACCCCCGCCGACTGGGCCGGACAGGGACACGCGGCCGGTACGCCGTTCTCGGCGGCCCACACCTTCGCCCAGACAGGCCCCTTCCGCCCCCGCAACCTGGTCCGCGGAACGGCGAACGCCGTCATCGCGGGATGCGGAACGACCCCGGGCGTCGGCGTGCCCACCGTCCTCATCTCCGGGAAGCTCGCGGCCGCCCGCATCACCGGAGCCCCGGGGCCCGCCCGGTCCCGCGCCCACCACCGGAACCCCGTGGGCGGCGCCTCGTGACGCGCCGGGAACTGGCGGCCGCGGGCATCACCGAGCCCCGCCTGCGCGCCGCCTACACGCACTGCCGCGCCCTCAACGCCCGGCACGGCAAGACCTACTTCCTCGCCACCCGCCTGCTGCCCGTCGAGCGGCGGCCGGCCGTCCACGCCCTGTACGGCTTCGCCCGCTGGGCCGACGACATCGTCGACGACCTGGGCACCCGGGCGTCCGCCGCCGAGCGCGGCGCCCGGCTGACCGCCCTGGCGGCGCGCCTGCGGGACGGGCTGCGAACGGGCCGCAGCCCCGAACCCGTCGTACACGCCCTCGCCGACACCGCGGCCCGGTACGGCATCGACCCCCGGCACTTCGACGATTTCCTCGCCTCCATGCGCTGCGACCTCGTCGTGACGGACTATCCGACGATGGACGATCTGAACCGGTACATGCACGGATCGGCCGCCGTGATCGGCCTGCAGATGCTGCCGGTGCTCGGCACCGTCGTGCCGCGCGCCGAGGCCGCACCGCACGCGGCAGCCCTCGGAGTGGCGTTCCAGCTGACGAACTTCCTGCGGGACGTCGGCGAGGACCTCGACCGCGGGCGGGTCTACCTGCCCGCGGATCTGCTGGCCGCGCACGGAGTCGACCGCGAGCTGCTGCTCTGGAGCCGGGCGGCCGGCCGGAGCGACCCCCGGATCGTCGAAGCGCTCAAGGCCGCGGCGCACGTGACCAAGGGCGTGTACCGCAAGGCCGCACCCGGACTGCCCATGCTCGACCCCGTCTCCCGCCCCTGCATCCGGACCGCCTTCGCCCTGTACGGCGGCATCCTCGACGCCGTCGCCGACGACGGGTACGCGTGCGTCCACCGGCGCGCGGTGGTCCCGCCCCTGCGGAGGGCGGTGGTCGCTCTCGACGGTCTGAGCCGGCTGGCCGTGGCCAGGAGCAGGGCGTCGCGCACGAGAGCCGGGCGCCCCGCCGGCCCGGCCGCCACGCCCGTGGAGGAGCAGCTCGCATGACGTCCCCGTCACCCGCCGGCCGCCGCCGCTTCCCGCTCCGTTTCCGCCGTACGCCGACCCCGTGGGACAAGCAGTGTCCGACCTGGCGCGAGGCCCGCCCCGCCGTGATCGACGCCGCGCTCAAGCGTGCTCTCGCCCGTCCGTCCGGGAACTGGTACGTACTCGCGGCCGCCCGCGAGATCACGTCGAAGGGCTCGTTCGGGCGCACCGTCGCCGGCGTGGAGGTCGTCGCCTGGCGCGACGCGCAGGGGCGGCCGGTCGCGGGTCCCGGAGCGTGTCCGCACCTCGGCGCGCCACTGGGCCGCAGCCCCGTCCGCTGCGGCACCCTCGTCTGCCACTGGCACGGGCTGGCCCTGGACGGCAGGGCGTACGCGGGCTGGGAGCCGTTCCCCGCGTACGACGACGGTGTCCTGGTGTGGGTGCGGCTGGACGAGGCGGGCGGGGAGCCGCCGCTGGAGCAGCCCGTCGTACCGGCGCGTCCGCGTTCGCGGTCCGCCGTGGCCGCCGTGTACACCGGGACCGGTGTGTGCGAGCCGCAGGACATCGTGGCGAACAGGCTGGACCCCTGGCACGGTGCGTGGTTCCACCCGTACTCGTTCGTCGACCTCGGGGTCGTCAGTGCCCCGGGCGGTGAAACGGGCGGTGAAACGGGCGAGGACGACGACGCGTTCGCCGTGCGGGTGTCCTTCAGACTCGCGAGCCGCGTCGTCGTCCCCGTGACGGCCGTCTTCACCGCGCCCGAACCTCGCACCGTCGTCATGCACATCACCGAGGGGGAGGGCGCGGGGTCGGTCGTCGAGACACATGCCACCCCGCTGGAGCCGGACCTCCACGGCCGGCCGCGCACCGCGGTGATCGAAGCGGTGGTCGCCGCGTCCGACCGGCCCGGGTTCGCCGCGGCCCGCGCGCTGACTCCCGTACTGCGGCCGCTGATGCGCGCCGCCGCCGGACGGCTGTGGCGCGACGACCTCGCCTACGCCCAGCGCCGGTGGCAGCTCCGCAGCGCCGGCCGGTTCCCGGGCTGACGCCGCGCTCCTGCGCCGGCGGGGCCGTCAGCGCGTGCCGAGCCGCCCGAGCGCCCGCAGGACGGACGAGCGGCCCCGGTCCGGCACGGTCCACAGGGCGTGCCCCCGGATCCGCCACCGTGCGAGCAGGGCGTTCGCCGCGAGGAAGCCGCTGGTCGCGGCACGCTCCATCAACGCCACCGGCAGTTCCGTACGCACCAGGTCGCCGGCCACCATGACGGACGGGTCGGGCGTACGGACCGCCGGGCGTCCGCGGTAGCCGCCGACAGGGAACAGCGGGCAGTCGCTCCGCCACTCGTGCCGCTCGTCCACCACCTTCGCGTCGCGGGTCTCCGGGTACACCCGGTGCAGCTGCCGCAGCATCCGGTCCTGGACCGCTTCCCGGTCACCGGCCCGCGCCACGGCGTAGGCGTGCAGCTCGACGACGGAGCCGCCGGTGCGCAGGGTCCACCGGTGGGCCTCGCCCTCCCAGCGCTCCAGCACGCTGACGTTGTCGAGGTCGCCGTACCCGCTCGTGCCGAGGAAACCGGGCCGGTCCGCGGCGACCGGCCGGTCCAGCCACAGCCGCGACACCAGGAACGGCGGCGCGGTGCGAAGGGCCGCGATCCCGGTGCGCCAGGCGGGGTCGCCCAGCGACGGCGAGGCGGCCACCACCTGCCGCAGCCCCGGCGTGTCCAGGGCCAGTACGACGGCGTCGTGGCGGGCGGTGCGCCCTGAGGCGGTCACCTCCAGCGCACCGCCGTCGACCGGCCGCACGGTCTCCACCGGCGTCCCGGTGCGGATGCGGGCGCCCAGGCTGTCGATGTGGCCGGCCAGCGGTTCCCACAGCGCCTGCGGGAACGGCTCGCGCGGTACGTCGAACAGCAGGCCCTCGCTCGACCCCAGGAAGTAGATGTGGAACATCAGGGCCAGCTCGGCCGCGGACAGGTCGCGGGGATCGGCGAAGAAACTGCGGGAGAACACCTCGAACGCGAGATGGTGCGCGGCCTGCGGGAACCGGATCTCCGCGAGGAAGTCCGCCGCGCTGACGCCGTCGAGCCGCTCGTACACGTCGGGCACCCGGACGTCCAGCAGCGGCAGCGCGGCCCGCGGACTCATGCGCAGCAGGTCCGCCCATCCGAACGACGGGCTGCGGGCGACGAATCCGAGCGCGCTGAGCGGGGGAGTGCGCGGCACCTTCGCGAAGCTGTCGTACATGCCGCCGCTGTGGCGCAGCGGGTAGTCGGGAAGGCCCGTCAGGGTGTGCAGCCCGGGGTCGGCGCGGCGCAGCAGCGCCCGCAGGTTGTAGTACTGCCGGAAGAAGGCGTGGAAACCACGGCTCATCGTCGCCGTCGAGCCGTCGGTCAGTTCGACGGGCCAGCCGGCCAGCCGTCCCCCGAGTCCGCTGTCGCGTTCGTACAGGGTGACGCCGACGCCCCGTTCGGCCAGAGCGGTCGCGGCGGCGAGGCCCGCGATGCCGCCGCCGACGACCGCGACCCGGGGCGCGGGCTCCGGGGCGTGTGCACGGCCGGGGCGGGCCGGCAGCACCCGCGCCTTGGGGTCGCGGCCGTGCCGCAGCGGGCTCCTGGCGCGCCTCACGCGTCCTCCTTCGTCGTGCCGGGCCTTGTCGTGCCGGGCCTTGTCGTGCCGGGTACGTGCGCCACGAAGGTGTGCGTGATCCCGGTCTGCCATCCCGGCAGGGGGAGAGCCCGCACTCCGGCCAAGCCGGACCTGCGCAGTCTGGCCGCGAACGCGTCCGCGGTGTCGAACGCGACGACGCTGCGCCACAGATGGTCGTACAGCGCGGTGTCTCCATGGCGCCGGCCGAGCGGCATCACCAGCGCCTTGCACACCGCCGTCCACACCGCGCGGTCCACCGGGCGGCCGCTGAGCGTGTACTCGTGGACGGCGACGCGCCCGCCCGGCGCGAGAGCGGAGCGGACTGCTGCCAGGACCTGGTCCGGATCGTCGACATTGCGGAACAGGTACGCCGCGAACACAGCGTCGAACGGCCCGTGGACACCTGCCGCCTCCAGCAGTTCCACGGGGCTGTGCACGAAGGAGACACCGGGCGGCCAGGGCTTGGCCCGGGCCCGCTCCAGCATCCCCGCGGAGGCGTCCACGGCCGTGATCTCGGCGAGGGGAGCGGCCCGGAGCAGTGCGGCGGTGGAGGCACCGGTGCCGCAGCCGAGGTCGAGCAGGCGCAGACCTCTGCCGGCGGCCGGGAGACCGAGCCTGCGGGCCGAGCGGCGCAGATGGCGGTGGTAGCCCGGGCTGGCCGAGGTCATCCGGTCGTACGTCCGCGCGGCGTGGTCGAAGGCGGCGGACAGATCGGCGTCGCGCAGGAGGGACATGCGGTCCTTTCGTGGGGAAGGCGGTTCGCCGGGACGGGCTGTTGACGACGTGTCATGGCGTGGGCGTGCGTCTGGGCAGGCGCGGGACTTCGAGGACGGTACGGAGCATGGGGCGCACGGGCGTGTGCAGGCCGATGCGGACGTCCTCCCACCAGTGGGTGCGGCCGTCGAGGAAACGCAGCAGCCGTTCCGTCGGGACCTCGCGGAACAGGCGTGTGAAGAACGACGCGCCGTCCACGCGCCCGGTGTCCAGCGCCCTCAGCAGGACGGAGTCCAGTGCTCTGGACCGCACCGGGTGGGGGGCGGGGACGAGCGGCGTGCGCCCCTTCAGCAGCGCCTCGGCGATGGCCCCCGTCTGGCGTTGCGTCGCGGAGAAGGTGTAGCCGGTGGAGGGCCGGGTCGCTCCTCCCGCCGCGCCGATGGGGAAGACGCACCGCCCCGTCCTGCGGGGGAAAACGGCGTCGGTCATGGGGATCACCCCCTGCTCCGTGGCGGTGACGCGCAGATCGCCGAGGCCGAGCACGTCCCTCGTGTAGTGGCGCAGGGCGCGTTCGTAGGCGTCCTCGGTGAGAACCCGCCGGGAGAACTCCGTGTACTCCACCAGCGCTTCGTGGGCACTGAACGGCAGGACGTAGCCGAAGGAGAGCCCATGGCCGGGCTGCGGGGTGCGAAAGTCCATGAGTTCCACGACCGAGGGGTCGAACACCGGACGGCCGGTCCTCACGAACCACCCCCGGAAGTGCTGGAGCAGGGTGGTACGCGCCGGATACGGCTCGCGGGGCGGACGGGAGTCGAAAGCCCAGCGCGCCTGGATCCGCACCTCGCGGCCCGCCGCGTCGCGCCCGCGCACCTCGGCGCCGCCGGCAACGTCGTGGACCGTCTCGACGGCGGCCTCGAACCGGCGGTGCCCGGCGCGGCGCAGGCGCTCGGACAGCAGCCGCTCGAAGCTCTCCGAGGTGAGCATCTTGTACTGGAGCGGGGACGGTTCGCCCAGCACCCGGACCCCGTCGGGCCCCGTCACCCGCAACCGGTCCCAGCGGGCGGACAAGGCGTCGTCGTACTCCCCGCCGGACTCCTCCCAGAAGCACCACGTACGCCGGGGCGGCCGGAGCGGTCCCGGCGGGGCGTCCACGACGGCGACCGACAACGGCCGCCGCGCGGAAGGCACCCCGCTCAGTCTGTGCGCCAGCGACAGGCCGGCCGCGCCGGCGCCGATCACGACGACATCGGCGTACCACACCGTGTCTCCCACACCGTGCCTCCCTCCCCGAAGCGCCCGCGGATCCGCGCCGTCCACCGATCGGGTACCGATGTTTCCGCAGGAGACCCGGCGGTGGATGCACTCACCGGGCGCGTGTCGTACCCGAATCCGGTTCCATGGACCGGCGCAGGGAACGCAGCGCCCGGCGGATATGGCTCTTCACCGTTCCCAGGGGCAGGCCCGTGCGGTCCGCGATCTGCGCCTGTGTGAGGTCGCCGTAGAAAGCAAGACCCACCACGCGTCGCTGAGCCGACGGGAGCCGTTCCAGCTTCCGCGCGACGAGAACACGGTCGAGCGCTTCGTCCGCGCCGCCGCGGGTGCCGGGCGCGGGAGACTGCTCGTACCGCGTGGAGGCCGCCGCCACCAGCTCCGCCCGTCGCGCCCGGGCGGCGAGAGCGTCCGCGATCTTGTGGCGCGTGATGCCCACCAGCCAGCCCGCCAGGCCGCCCTGCCCGGGGCGGTAGCCGTGGCGGCCGCGCCAGGCGGCGAGAAAGACCTGCTGGGTGACGTCTTCGGCTTCGTGGTCGTCGCCGAGGGCCCGGCGGGCCAGTGTGTGCACGAGCGATCCCCAGCAGCGGTACACCGCTTCCACGCACCGCTCGTCGCCCGCGACGAAGCCGGTGGCGAGCAGCTCGTCGTCACGCCTCTCTTCGGCGCACCGCTCGGCGTGCGGCGTCCGCGCGAGCACGGCGGAACGCGTGGTGGTCCCGGGGCCGAACTGCGGCATGGCCGGCTCCTCATCCCTTGATGAGCCCGCGCCGTTCGGGCGCGATGACACCCCGAGCGTTGTCCTTGGCCCCAGGGGACGCAACTTGCATCGTTAGTGCGTCGTATTTTCCTGGTGCTGTCCCGCCGTCCCGCCGCGCGGACAGGCGCGAGCGGCGGGCGTCCGCCGGGGGTGCCTGTGTCTGAGCGGTTACTTCGGCCGGGGACCGGTGCGGGCCGTCACGTCGGACACCTTCCAGCGCTGGTCGGAGCCGGCGGAACCCGCACCGCCGTGCGCCGTCTGCTCGACCTCGGTCACCGTACGGTCTGGCACCTCGCGGGTCCCGAGGAGTCCTACGCGGCGCAGCGCCGCACCGACGCCCGGCGCGCCGAACTCACCGGGGCGGGCCGCATCCCGCCGCCCCTGGTGAGGGGCGACTGGTCGGCGGAGTCCGGCTACCGGGCCGGCCTGGAACTCGCTTCCCGGCACGACTGCACGGCGGTGTTCGCCGCCAACGACCGGATGGCACTGGGGCTCCTGCGGGCCCTGCACGAGCGGGGCCGGAAAGTGCCGGAGGACGTCAGCGTCATCGGTTTCGACGACATCCCCGGGGCAGGCTCCTTCCTGCCTCCCCTGACCACCGTTCACCAGGGCTTCGCCGAAGTGGGGCGGTGCTGCGTCGAGGGCGTCCTGCGGCAGATGCGTCACGACACGACAGAACACGGCACCACGCTCGTCCCACGCTCGTCCCCACGCGGCTCGTGGTGCGCGACAGCACCGCCCCGCCGCCCCCGCGCCGGCCCGGCAGGCACCGCCCCGGGGCTGCCCGTCCGCGTACCGGGAGAGCGGCGCGGTCCCGCCGTGGAGGCACGCGCAGCCGCTCCCCGGCCGGCGGGACCCTGTCCGCGAGGACGCCCGGCACCGCCTCTTTTGGCCGAGGCCCTCTACGCGGCCGCGCCGGATCCGGAGGGCGCGCGGTATGCCTTCGGGAGCTTGAAGCCGTGGTCGCTCATGACGGTGCGCAGCCGGTCGGGGTAGTCGGTGATCATGCCGTCCACTCCGTCGCCGATCAGCTTGTTCATGGTGGCCGTGTCGTTGACCGTCCACGGGATCACCTTCATCCCGGCCGCGTGCGCCCTGGCCACCATGGCCTTGGTCACGTACGGCTCGTAGCCGGGGTCGTCGACCGTGCCGCCCTGGGGGGCGCCGTGCACCGGGGAGAGGGCGTCCGCGCCGAACGACGTGGCCGCGGCGACGAGATCGCCGTCGAAGTCGTCGATGTCCAGGCCGCCCAGCCAGGGCGACCTGCCCTCCATGCCGGCCTGCAGGAACTGCTGCCCGTTGGTCAGCGCCACGATCGGCAGCCGCGGCTCGACCTGACGCATCCGCATCAGCGCGCCCCAGTCGAAGCTCTGGACGGTCACCCGGCCGAGCACCCCGGCCCGGCGCACCTCGTCCGCCACGACCCGGACGAACTGCTCGCGGGGCGCGGTCTCGTGCGGAGCGCCGGCCTCGACCTTGGTCTCGACGTTCATCATGACCTTGCGGGCCCGGTACCGCTCGACGAGGCCGAAGACCTCGGAGAGCAGCGGCATCTTCGCA
The DNA here is from genome assembly GCF_053591455.1 of Streptomyces sp. NPDC003016. Taxonomy (NCBI): domain Bacteria; kingdom Bacillati; phylum Actinomycetota; class Actinomycetes; order Kitasatosporales; family Streptomycetaceae; genus Streptomyces; species Streptomyces sp. NPDC003016. Next base: position 16,232 of record NZ_JBSFTV010000044.1, on the reverse strand, counting down.
CCGGGGCTGGGACGCTGTCCGGGGTACTGGGGAAGGGTCTGCGTCCCGCAGTCCAACGTCCGCACCTGGGCGAAGGTGAGACCGGCGATGTACTTGCCGACGTACGGGTACTGCGGGTCCCCCGCGTACGCCGGGCCCGTGTCACGGCACTTGGCCGCGGCGATCCGCCGGTCGTGGGTCACGACGGCCTTGCCGTCCCTGGTGATCTGCACGTCGAGTTCCAGCGTGCCGACCCCCGTTTCGAGCGCGTTCGAGAACGAGGCGAGGGTGCTCTCGACGACGAGCCCGAGTCCTCCGCGGTGAGCCTGCAGGTCGAACGCGTGACGCCGGCCCTGCGGGCTGCTGTCGGCGGCCGCCGCCGGGCCGGCCGGAGCCGCCGCGCAGACGGCCGAGAGGCCCACGAGGGCGGATGCCACGAGCCTGCGCCGAGCGGAGCGACCGGGACGGGCCGTCGGGAGAGGGAACACCATGTCGTGCCTTTCACGAGCGGCTGGGAGCTCATTCCTGGTACAGCTTTCAGCGGGACCGTGGTCCGGAGGGCGGCTGCCGGGCGTCCTTCCGGTGGCGGCCCGATGACGATCGCGCCCTGTCCCCGGTGCCGGTGCCGGTCGGCGGTACGCGGCAGTGTCCCTCGCCCCCCGGAGAGGGACGAGGGACACTGCCGTCACCCGTGGGGGGTCAGGAGGCGGAGCAGGACAGGCTGCCTTCGGAGGCGCCCTCGACGAGGGCGTCATGGGCTGCCCTGAGCCGCTGGACGTCCGGCTTGACCACCTTGCGGTCGTAGGTGAGCAGGCCGTTCAGCTCGCCCTCCAGATCGGTGATCTGGGTGTAGACGGTGCCGTTGCTTCCCCGGCAGGCGGCCAGCTGTCCGACCTCCTCGAGCCGGCTCAGGTACTGGTCGGTGTACGTGTCCCGCCCGACACCGACATAGGTGTGCCGGACGGGCCAGGCGTGTCCGGGAATCGCCAGACCGAGGCCGCCGTACTCACCGCTGACCAGCGCCCGCTCGCCGTCGGGGGCGGGCAGTTGCGCACCGGGGTAGCCGTGGGCGTCGGAGATGTCGCCGTTGCCGCCGTCCACCGCCCCGCAGCAGTTGTGCCCGCTCATGTTGTTGACGAGCCGGGTCGGGTCGAGCGCCTTGGCGTAGTCCGCGATCCGTGCCTGGTCGTACTGGCCCCAGCCCTCGTTGAAGGTGACCCACATGATCACCGACGGGTGGCTGTCGTGCTGCTGGATCATCTCCTTCAGCTCGCTCTCGAACTGCTTGCGCGCGGCCGCGTCCGGGTTCCGGTCCGAGCGCATGGACGGCATGTCCTGCCAGACCAGGAGCCCGAGCCGGTCCGCGTGGTAGAACCAGCGGTCGGGCTCGACCTTGATGTGCTTGCGCACGGAGTTGTAGCCGAGCTCCTTGTGCATCTCCAGGTCGTACGCGAGCGCCTCGTCGGTCGGCGCCGTGTGCAGCCCGTCCGGCCAGAAGCCCTGGTCGAGCGTGGCCATGGAGAACACCGGCTCGCCGTTGAGCACGGTGCGCCGCTTGCCGTCGACGGTCTCGACCGCGATGCTGCGCATGCCGAAGTAGCTGCCGGTGCGGTCCGCCGAAGCGCCCTTGCCGACCGTCACCTTGAGCTGGTAGAGGTGCGGGTCGTCGGGAGACCACAGGTGCGGGTCGGGCACGGGTACGGAGAGCGCCGAGCCGGTGGTGCCGGTGGCCCTGCCGATCTCCCGCTCGCCGTCGTACGCGACGGCGGTCACCGGCAGGCCGTCGCGTACGCCGCGCACCTGGACGGCGACCTTCTCACCCGCCACGTCGGGGGTCGTCCTGACGTCCGTGGCGTGGTCGGCGGCCACGGGCTCCATCCACACCGTCTGCCAGATGCCGGACGACGGGGTGTACCAGATGCCCTCGGGGCTCAGGCGCTGCTTGCCCACCGGCGGGTTCTCGCCGTCCGGGGAGTCGGTCGGGTCGTACACGCCGACGACCAGTTCCTGCGGCCCGCCGCGCTTCAGGGCGTCGGTGACATCGGCGGTGAACCGGTCGTAACCGCCCTTGTGACCGGTGACCTTCCTGCCGTTGACGTAGACCTCGGCCTGCCAGTCCACGGCGTCGAAGTTCAGGTTCAGCCGCTTGCCGTCACCGACCTTCCAGCCCTTGGGGACGGTGAAGGTGCGCTTGTACCACATGCGCTCCTCGTGCCGCTCGACGCCGGACAGCTGTGACTCGACCGGGTAGGGGACCAGGATCTTCTCGTCGAGGTCCTTGCCGAACGGCGGCCGTTCGCCCTCGCGCGCCCCGGCGAACTGCCATTCGCCGTTCAGGTTCTTCCATGCCTTGCGGGTCAGCCGGGGGCGCGGGTACTCGGGAAGGGCGTTGTCCGGCCCGACCTCGTCGGCCCACTTGGTCCGCAGCTGGTACTCGGACCCGTTCGGGCCGGAGGTCCAGAAGTCGTCGACCGCCTCGCCGTCCGCGGTGTTCAGCCCGCCCTCGCCGTCGTAGCGGACGTCGGCGACCCCGCCCTGCCCGACGACCGGTTCGTCGAGCGTGACCAGGAGCTTCTTCGAGTCGTCCGGGTCCAGCCGCGCCGTGTCCAGCGGCCACTCGGCACCGCCGATGACGGCTTCGAAGTGTTCCGGGAGTCCGGCCGGGGGAGTTGCCAGTGCCTCGGGGAACTCCAGGCTCAGGGTCCGCCCGGACGCCTGGACGGCCACGGCGGACGGCCCGTTGTACTCCATGCCCTCGGGCAGGGTGAAGGCGGACCGGGGCACCGCGGTCTTCTCGCCACCGGGCGGCGTCCAGCGCAGGTGGAGGCTGGAGCCGCCGTGGTGCTCGAAGAACTCGACCTTGATGTCGTACGCCCGGCCGGCCTCCAGGGCGACCGGTGCGGAGTTCTGCTCCCGGTCCCAGTCGTCGACCCAGTGGTCGATGACCGGCCGGCCGTCGATCCAGAGCCGGAACCCGTTGTCGCCGGTCATCGAGAAGACGTGGTCGCCGGTCTTCTCCGGGGTGATCCTCCCGGTCCAGCGGACCGTGGCGTGGTCGGACCGGCCGGTGCGCGCCTGGAGCCGTTCCTCGAGCGTGTTGAAGGCGAGGTCCGGGTCGACGGTGGTGGCCTTCAGCTCGTCGAAGTCGAAGGCCCCCGGCGCGGACTGGGTGTAGTAGTCACCCCTCAGGCCGTGCGCCGCGCCGGGCTCCTCGGCGGCCGAGGCGCTGGCGCCGGGTACGACGGCGGTACCGGCGAGGGCGAGGGCCGCGAGGGCGACCAGTAACGACGCCGGCCGGGTGTGGGCGCGGGGGAGCGCGCTCGTACGGGGGAAACGCAACAGAACCTCCCGGTAGGACTTACGTATGTACCTGGGGCGTTGAGGTCTCGTCGGGGTGGCGCCCGCGCCCGGTGGCGTCCGGGCGGCACGCGCCGCGGCCCACTGGCCGGCGGGCCGGACCCGCCAGGCCGGCCCGCCGCCGGAGAAGTCCGTCCGCGGCCGCGCCCGAAGCCGCAGCGCGGTGGTGGACACCGGGGCGAAGGCCACCCGGTCGGACCGGTCCGCCGCCGTGCCGTACGCCGCGGCGGCCTCCACCGGCCGCCGGTCGCCGGCGGCGTCCCGGTACAGCGGCTGCCAGGGCTCCGGGACGCGGCAGCGCCCGGCGCCGGCGTCGTCGAACCAGTACACGGACACCTCGTCCGGGCGGATCGCGTCGGCGAACTCGTACGGGACCCGCTCGGTGGTCCCCGTGCGGTCCCACCAGGTGAAGCGCGGGACGGAGCGGTCGCCCGGACCGGACGGCCGCGTGGTGGTGTCGAGGACCAGCGCCTGGGGGCTGCCCACCCCGCCGAAGGACGCCGTGCACGCGATCCACTCGTGGGCGCTCGGCCCCGAACCGGCCGGGCAGGCCCGTCATGCCGTTCAGCGTGGCGCCACCGGTGGCGGCCGGCGTGCTGGTGAGGAACCTTCGACGTTCCATGTCCCGAAGTCCTTCCGAAGTGAGGTTTCGGCACGGTGCGGGGTGTGCGGGGAGGGCGGCTCCGCGGGGAGGGTCGGACGGGCGTCGTCGGGCACCCGGGACGGACGCGCGGGGACGGCCCGGGGAGGGATTCCGGCGTGCGGTGCTGCCGTTGTACTACGTTGGAAATCCTGGCGCCGTGCAGCATGAGAGCACGGGTGCGGAGCCCTGTCCACCCCGCTTTCGCAACGTCCCTGGCCGGAGCGGAAGAAGCGGTTTCGGCGGCCGGGGACGGATGCGGGATTCGGTGCGTTCGCGGTCTTGCCTCGGGACCACTCGGCCCGTATAACGTTGTAAATTCCATGCGATTGCATACGGCGGGAGAGGGCGGAGGGGAGGGAGAGGCGCGCCGGAACATCCCGCCCGCACCCCGTCCGCGCCTCGCCCGCGTTCCGTCCCCTCCGTCGTCCGCGCGCTCTGCACCGACCAGGGCGCGCCGGGCAGCGCCCCGCTGACCGGCGAGCGCACCCTCACCCTGCGGCCCGAGCAGCGGCAGGCGGAGCACGCCGTCGGGCTGAACGGCCCCCAGGCCGTCACCGCCTCCTCGGCCACCGGCGGAGAGCGGCTGGGCGACATCCAGAACGGAGAGCGGGCGCAGCTGTTCCCGGTCAGCCCGTCGGGGGTCACGGGCCTGGAGGCGCGGGTCTCCTCGGGCGGCCGGGGAGGCGGCGTCTCCCTCCGGCCGAACTCCCCGACCGGATCCGAGATCCCCGGGGTCCATGCCGCCCCCACCGGCAGCTGGGACACGTACACCGAGGTCAGCGCCGCCGTCAGCCCACCGGACAGCGCGGTGCACGATCTGTACGCCGTCTTCACCGGCCCGGCCGGCGGAGCCCTGCTCGACCTGGACGCGGCCACCTTCACCGGCCCGGTGTCGGCAGGGCGCGGGGTCCCGCACGGGCCCCGTCAGGAACCCGCAGTCCGGCAAGTGCCTGGACACCAGCCAGAGCCGGAGCGGGACCGCCGACGGGACGCAGACGCAGCTCCGGACCCGCAACGGCAGCGGTGCCCGGAAGCGGACGCTGCCCCAGCCGGTCACCACGCGGTCACGTGTCCGTGCCGGTACGGACGGCTCCCGGCACCGGCCGCGTCATGCCGGTCGGTGCCGGGAGGCAGTGGGGTTCCCGGCCTCCGGGGAGGGCGGAGTCACCGGGGCGTCGCGCTCAGCGGTGCTTGAACCAGTCGGCGGCCGGCAGTGCGCGGTCGTCGTAGCCGAACAGCGCCTGGTTCTCCCAGCCGTTGCCGGACGCCGGGTCCGTCGGGTCCCAGCCGTTGCCGGACACCGCGGTCCAGGGCGCTTCCCAGTAGAAGACGCCCAGACCGCGGCCGTTCGGGACGGCCTCGACCACGCTGGTGATGTCCGCCAGCCAGGCGGCCTGCCCGGCGGGTGTGGCCGGGTAGCCGGGGATCAGCTCGCTCTCCTGGTCGATGATGTCGGTGTGGGTGTCCTTGCTTCCCAGGCGGAACGGGTAGGCGGTCTCCGCGACGAACACCGGCTTGCCGAAGCGCGCCGCGCTGTTGTCCAGCGTCGTCTGGAGCTCCGCGAGGGTGCCGTGCCAGTAGCCGTAGAAGGAGAGCCCGATGACGTCGAAGCGCACGCCCTGGGCGACGGCGTTGTCGAACCACCACCGCGTACCGGCCCAGTCGCCGCCCTTGGCCAGGTGCAGGGCGACGGCCGTCGTGGGTGACACGGCCTTGGCCGCGTCGTGGCCCGCGTTGAGCAGCCCGGCGAGTTGCGGCCAGTGGGAGGTGGCACCGTCCGGCCAGAGCATCCCGCCGTTGATCTCGTTGCCGATCTGCACCATGTCCGGTGTCGTGCCCTGGGCCTTGAGCGCGCTCATCACGTCGTGCGTATGGGCGCGCACGTCGGCCTTGAGCTGCTCGTAGCTGTGACCGGCCCATGCCGCCGGCCTGCTCTGGGCTCCGGGATCGGCCCAGGTGTCCGAGTAGTGGAAGTCGACCAGGAGCTTCATGCCCTGTGCCTTGACACGCTTGGCCATCGCGAGGACGCGGGGCTTGTTGTTCCAGCCGTCGGCGGGGTTCACCCACACCTTCAGCCGGGCGTAGTTCATGCCGTGGGACTTCAGGATCGCGAGCCCGTCACCGGCGGCGCCGCCGGAGCTGCGGTAGACCCCGCCGAGGGCTTCGCTCTTGGGGAGGGAGGAGACGTCCGCACCCCTGGCGGGAACGCCGGTCCGCCCCGGGGCGAAGGTGATGTCGTCGACGTTGATCCAATTGCCCGCCCGGGCATCGGAGTTGATGCTGATGGTGCACTGGCCGCCGGTCACGGTGACGGACGTGACGATCCGCACCCACGAGCTGGTGGAGACGGGCAGTGCGGTGCGCTGCTCGGCCGAGCCGCAGTTGCGCAGGGCGAGGTGGGCGGAGTTCTGGCCGCCGCTGGAGCGGACCCAGGCGGTGAGCGTCCAGGGGCCGTCGGCGATGCCGGAGAGGTACTGGTAGGTCTCCACCTTGTAGGCGGAGGGCGACCAGTGACTGAGCCGGTGACCGCCGGAACGGCCGCCGGCCTCGGTGTAGGAGGCGGCGTGCTGGTTCGCCGCGGAGTAGGTGGACCAGTCCGCCGGGGTGGGCGTGGCGGCGGAGCCGGCCTCGAAACCTCCGTTGCCGAGCGAGGACGCGGCCTGCGCGGTGGTGGAGGGAAGACCGGCCAGGGCCAGGCCGGCGAACAGGGGCAGGAGCAGGGCTCGTACCGCCCGGCGCGTGGTGCGAGATCTTGGCCGGAGCCTGAGTGGGAACACCGTTGTCCCTTCGGCGGAGGATGGGGATGGGGATGGGGATGGGGGTGATGGGGACGAGCTCGCGGATGGCCGATGGCGGGGGAGCGTCACGCCTCAAGGGCGACGACACGGACGGCGCCGGCCGGCGCCGTGAGCGTGCCCGCGACGCGCTCACCGGTCAGCAGGTCGGTGCCGGGGGAGTCCAGTGCCACCTTCGCGTCCGCTGTCGTGTGGTTGATGACGAAGACGTACGTACCGCTCTCGCCGGAGCGGCGGACGACCTCCACGTCGCGCGGCAGCCCGGTGCGCGGAGCGATCCCCGCGTCCTCGCCGGCACGCTCGAGCACGGAGTCCAGGTGAGTGCCGGACAGCCGGCTGGAGAGGTACCAGGCCGTGCCTTCGCCCAGGCGGTTGCGGGTCACGGCGGGCCGGCCGGCCGGGATGCCGTCGGCGTACGTCCACAGGGTCTCGGCCCCACGCGGCACGACGACCTCGGACCACACGTCGCCCGTCAGCTCCGGGCCGTCGGCGCCGGTCAGCCGTACCGTCTCGCCCGCCAGCAGCGGTGAGAACTCCTCCACGGTCAGGCCCAGTACGTCCCGCAGCGCGCCCGGGTACGCGCCGGGGTGCACGGCGTCGTGCTCGTCGACGATGCCGGAGAAGTACGACACGACGAGCGTGCCGCCGTTCTCGACGTACGCGCGGAGGTTGCGGCCGGCCGCCTCGGTCGTGAGGTAGAGCGCGGGGACCACGACCAGCGGGTAGCCGCTCAGGTCGGACTCGGGGTGGGCGAAGTCGACGGTCAGGTGACGGTCGTACAGCGCCTCGTAGAACGTGTCGGCGCGCTCGCGGGCGTCGTGGTCCTCGCTGGGGCGCCATTCGAGCTGCTGGGCCCACCAGGACTGCCAGTCCCACAGCACGGCGACGTCCGCGACCGTCCGGGTGGCGCGCAGGGGTTCCAGCGACTCGACCGCGCGGCCGAGTCCGACGACCTCGCGCCACACCCGGGAGTCGGTACCGGCGTGCGGAACCATCGCCGAGTGGAACTTCTCCGCCCCGCGCCGCGACTGACGCCACTGGAAGAACATCGCGCCCTCGGAGCCGCGGGCCACGTGGGCGAGCGAGTTGCGCGCCATCTGGCCGGGGGCCTTGGCGGGGTTGCGCGGCTGCCAGTTGACGCCGGAGGTCGCGTGTTCGAGCAGCAGCCAGGGGGCCCCGCCGGCCACCGAGCGGGTGATGTCTGCCGTCATGGCGAGGTTGACGTGGGTGCGGCGTCCGTCGGTGATCAGGTAGTGGTCGTTGGTGACGATGTCGACCTCCCGCCCCCAGGCCCAGTAGTCGATCGAGTCGCACTGGCTGAGCGCGGTCATGAAGTTCGTGGTGACGGGCACGCCCGGCGCCAGCCGGTGCAGGATGTCCCGTTCGGCCACGAAGTTCTCGCGCAGGGTCGCGTCGGCGAAGCGGCGGTAGTCGAGCTGCTGGGCCGGATTGCCGGTGGTGGGCGTGGTGCGCGGCGGGTCGATCTCCTCGAAGCCGCGGTAGCGCTGGCCCCAGAAGGCCGTTCCCCAGGCCCCGTTGACCGCGTCGACGGTGCCGTACCGCGCGCACAGCCACTGCCGGAAGCGGGCGCCGCACGTGTCGCAGTAGCAGGCCGAGACCGGGACGCCGTACTCGTTGTGCACGTGCCACAGGGCGAGCGCCGGGTGGCCGGCGTAACGCCGGGCCAGTTCGGTCGTGATCCGGGCCGCGGCCTGCCGGTACGCCGGTGAGCTGTGGCAGATCGCGCCGCGCGAGCCGAACGCCAGACGCCGTCCGTCCGGGTCGACGGGCAGGGCGTCGGGATGGGCGCGGTAGAACCAGGCGGGCGGCGCGACCGTGGGGGTGCCCAGGTCGGCGCGGATGCCGTTCGCGTCGAGCAGGTCCAGCACCCGGTCGAGCCAGCCGAAGTCGTACGCTCCCGGGTCCGGCTCCAGCAGCGCCCAGGAGAAGATCCCGACGCTCACCAGGGTGACGCCGGCTTCGCGCATCAGCCGTACGTCCTCGTGCCAGACGGATTCCGGCCACTGCTCCGGGTTGTAGTCACCGCCGAAAGCGAGTCGGGTCAGGCCCCTGGGCGTGGTCTCCGGCATCGATGTCCCCCTGCGAGGTAACGGTTCGTCTGGTGATGGACTGGGAACGTACACAGAATTCTTCGTGCTCGTCCAGTAGTAAAAACGATGCATCGAATCCATTGACAAGTATCGAGCCTGTTTCTCTACTGTGAACGTTCACAGAACAGTGCTGCGCCGCCCGCATCCGTCTCGGGCGCCGTCCGGCCCAGGGAGAAGCTCATGTCGTACGCCTCGTATCGCCGCTTTTTGGCCATGTCGGCCGCCGTCGCGCTGGGAGGTTCGGTTCTTGCCGGCTGCGGTTCGCCGGACGACAGTGACGCCGGCGCGCGGTCCGGTCCGGTGGAGCTGACCTACTGGGCCTGGGCGCCCGGGATCGACAAGGTCGCGGACCTGTGGAACAAGGGGCCGGGCAAGAAGGAACAGATCACCGTCACGGTCAAGAAGCAGGCGGCCGGCGACGACCTGGTGACCAAGATCGTCACCGCCGCCAAGGCGAAGCAGGCCCCTGACCTGGTGCAGGCCGAATACCAGGCCCTGCCGACCCTCGTCAGCAACGACGTGCTCGCCGACATCTCTGGCGAGGCCGACGGCGCGCGCGGCGCCTTCGCCCCCGGAGTCTGGCAGCAGGTCACCCTCGGTTCGGACGCGGTCTACGCCATACCGCAGGACTCCGGGCCGATGATGTTCTACTACCGCGAGGACCTGTTCGAGAAGTACGGCCTGAAGGTCCCCGCCACCTGGGACGAATTCGCCGAGACCGCCCGCGCGTTGAAGAGGAAGGCCCCGGACAAGGACCTCACCACCTTCTCCGCCAACGACTCCGGCCTCTTCGCCGGTCTTGCCCAGCAGGCCGGCGCCCGGTGGTGGACGACCGAGGGCGACAAGTGGAAGGTCGGCATCGACGACGCCGCCACCAGGAAGGTCGCCGACTTCTGGGGCGGCCTGGTCGCGGAGGACGCCATCGACAACCAGCCGATGTACACCCCGGCCTGGAACAAGGCGCTCAACACCGGACGGCAGATCGGCTGGGTCAGTGCCGTCTGGGCCCCGGGCACCCTCACCACCGCCGCCCCCGACACCAAGGGCAAGTGGGCCGTGGCGCCGCTGCCGCAGTGGTCCGCGTCGAAGCCCGCGACCGGCAGCTGGGGAGGCTCCACCACCGCCGTCACCAACGACAGCGAGCACAAGGCGGCCGCCGCCGCGTTCGCCACCTGGCTGAACACCGACCCGAAGGCGCTCGAGGCCCTGGTCGAGGAGAGCGGCATCTACCCGGCGGCCACCGCCGCCCAGAGCGGCGGCGCGCTCGCCGAGGCCCCCGACTACTTCTCCAACCAGCCCGACTTCTACACCGAAGCGGCCGCGATCGCGAAGACCGCGGCCCCCGCGGCCTGGGGCCCGAACGTCAACGTCGCCTACACCACCTTCAAGGACGCCTTCGGCCGGGCCGCCAAGAACAAGTCGGGCTTCGGCGCGGCGCTCACCGCGGTGCAGGACAAGACCGTCGCGGACCTGAAGAAGAGCGGCTTCGGAGTCGCGCAGTGAGCCACCCGACGCCCCGCACGGCTCCGCCACCACCGTCATCCCCTTCGTCCCCACCGCCCCCGTCACCTCCGCCTTCCCCGTCACCCCCGCCGCGCCGGGTCCACCCGCCGGCCGGGCGGCGGCCACACCACCGGGCAGGAGGGCCGGGGCCGGCCCCCTACGCCTTCCTCGCCCCCGCCGCCGTCCTCTTCCTGCTCTTCTTCGCCCTGCCCATCGGCTACGCCGGCTACCTCAGCCTGCGCAAGGTCGAGATCGAAGGGCTGGGCCTGGGCCGGGGCGCACGCCAGGAGGTGTGGGCCGGACTCGCGAACTACACCGACGCGCTGACCGATTCCGAACTGCTGGACGGTGCGCTCCGGGTCCTCGGGTACGGCGCGATCGTCGTCCCCGTGATGCTGGGCCTGGCCCTCGTCCTCGCCCTGCTGCTCGACACGGACCGGATACGGCTCGCCTCCTTCTCCCGGCTCGCGATCTTCCTTCCGTACGCGATCCCGGGCGTGGTCGCGGCCCTGCTGTGGGGATTCCTCTACCTCCCCGACGTCAGCCCCTTCGCGTACCTCCTGGAGCAGGTGGGGCTGTCCCAGCCCGACCTGCTCGACGGCGCACCGCTGTACGGGGCGCTCGCCAACATCGCCGTCTGGGGCGGCACCGGCTTCAACATGATCGTCATCTACACCTCGCTGCGCGCCATCCCCGTCGAGGTGTACGAGGCCGCCAGGCTCGACGGCTGTACGCCGCTGCAGATCGCACTGCGCATCAAGATCCCGATGGTGGCGCCCTCGCTGGTGCTCACCTTCTTCTTCTCGATCATCGCGACCCTGCAGGTGTTCGCCGAGCCGACCACGCTGAAACCGCTCACCAACTCCGTTTCCACCACCTGGAGTCCGCTGATGAAGGTCTACCAGGACGCGTTCGTCAAGGGGGACATCCACGCGGCGGCCGCCGAGGCGGTGCTGATCGCCGCGGCGACGCTCCTGCTCTCGTTCGGGTTCCTGCGCCTGGCGAACTCCCGTACCAAGCAGGGGGCATCCCAGTGACCGCAGCAACCGTACGCAGGAGCGCGCCCGCCGCCGGCTCCACGCCGGGCACGGCCCAGGGGCCGCCCCGCCGCCCGCGCCGCAGCCGCGCCGGACTCCTGCCCAGCGCCGCCCTGCTGCTGGGAGCCGCGTACTGCCTGCTGCCCGTGATCTGGGTGGTCGTCGCCGCGACCAAGGGCTCCGACGAGCTGTTCTCCACCTTCACCTTCCTGCCGGGCACCGGTCTCGCGGACAACCTGGGCGACCTGACCGCGTACCGCGACGGTGTCTTCTGGCAGTGGATGCTCAACTCCGGCTTCTACGCGGGCTGCGGCGCGCTGCTGTCCACGGCGGTGTCGGCCGTGTCCGGCTACGCGCTCGCGATGTACCGGTTCCGCGGCCGCGAGGCGCTGTTCAACGTTCTGCTCGCCGGCGTCCTGATGCCTCCCGTGATCCTCGCCGTACCGCAGTACCTGCTGCTGGCCAAGGTCGAGCTGACCGATTCCTACCTCTCGGTCCTGCTGCCGCTGGTCCTGTCCCCGTACGGCGTCTACCTCGCGCGGATCTACGCCGCCGCCGCGGTGCCCGCCGATGTCGTCGAGGCCGCGCGGATGGACGGCGCGGGGGAGTGGCGGATCTTCACCCGCATCGGGCTGCCGATGATGGTGCCCGGCCTGGTGACGGTGTTCCTCTTCCAGTTCACCGCGATCTGGAACAACTTCCTGCTGCCATACATCATGCTCGGCGACGACGAGAAGTTCCCGATCACGCTGGGGCTCTTCACCCTCCTCTCCCAGGGATCGAACCAGCCGTCCCTCTACACCCTGGTGATCACCGGCGCCCTGCTCGCCGTTGTCCCGCTGATCGCCCTGTTCCTGGTCGTCCAGCGCTTCTGGAGCCTGGACCTGCTGTCCGGAGCCGTAAAGTCGTGACCATGAACACCAACGGGGGCCGGCGCAGGGCGGCCAAGCCGCCGACGATCCACGACGTCGCCCGCGAGGCCGGCGTCTCACGTGGGACGGTCTCCCGCGTCCTCAACGGCGGGCATTACGTCAGCCCCGCCGCCCGCGAGTCGGTCGAGGCCGCGATCAGCAGGACGGGCTACGTCGTCAACCGGCACGCCCGGTCGCTCATCACCGGCCGCTCCGACTCGGTCGCCTTCCTGCTCACCGAACCGCAGGAGCGGTTCTTCGAGGACCCCAACTTCAATGTGCTGCTGAGGGCTTGCACGCAGTCCCTCGCGGACCACGACATCCCCCTGCTGCTGATGATCGCCGGCACCGAGGCGGAACGCCGCCGTATAACGCGCTACATCACCGCAGGTCACGTCGACGGGGTCCTCCTCGTCTCCAGCCACACCGGAGACCCGGCCGCCGACCAGCTGCGGGACGCGGGCGTGCCCCTCGTCGCCTGCGGAAAGCCCATCGGCCATGCGGGGAAGGTCAGTTACGTCGCGGCCGACGACCGCGACGGCGCCCAGGACATGGTGCGCCACCTGTACGCCTCCGGGCGTCGGCGCATCGCCACGATCACCGGCCCGCTGGACACACCCGGCGGCATCGACCGGCTCGCCGGCTACCGGCAGGCGCTGGCGGAAGCGGGCCTGGAGGCCGACGAACGGCTCGTCGCCACGGGGGACTACAGCCGGGTGAGCGGGGAGCACGCGGCCGAGCGGCTGCTGGCGGCCGTACCGGACATGGACGCCCTGTTCGTCGCCTCCGACCTCATGGCACAGGGAGCCCTCACGGCACTGAAGCGGGCGAACCGCCGGGTGCCCGAGGACATCGCGGTCGGCGGCTTCGACGACTCGCCCGCCGCGCTCGCCACCACTCCGGAACTCACCACCATCCGCCAGCCCTGGGACCGTATCGCGTCCGAGATGGTCCGCCTCCTGCTCGCGCAGATCAGCGGCGCGGACACCTCGGCGGTGATCCTGCCGACGGAACTGGTGAGCCGGGGCACGGTGTGACGACCCGCCCTCGTTGACGGGCGGGCGCCGGGCTGTCCCCGCCCGGCGCCCGGAGGCCATGCCTCCGTACTCCCTGCGCCGCGCACCTGCGCGTCGACCCGCACGGCACAACCATGTCCTCCGCCCGCGCGAGCGCGGGCCGGCCAGTGGAGCCCACATGAGCGATGACACCCTGAAACAACACCTCGCCGGAACTCCCACCGGAATTCCCGCCGAAACCCCAGCCGAAACCCCGGCCGAAGCCCCCGCGACACGGATCTTCACCGGTCCGGCCGTGGTGGCCTCCTGTATCGGCTTCGTCCTGATCGGCGCCCTCCAGGCCCTCTACGGGCCCGCCATTCCGGCCCTGCGCGAGAAGTTCGGCCTCTCCCCGTCGGGAGCGGGGCTCGCGCTGAGCGCCCACTTCGTCGGCGGGGTCGTCGGTGTGCTGCTGTTCGACCAGTTGTACGGACGGGTGGGCAACCGCCCCGTCATCGGCGCCTCGTACCTGCTCATGGCCGTCGGAGCGGCCGGTTTCGCGCTCGCGCCGAGCTGGCCGGTCGCCCTGCTCGCCGCGTTACTGGCCGGCTTCGGGTTCGGTGGCATCGACTACGGGCTCAACCAGCTGTTCGCGGTCGGGTTCGGCGAACGCTCCACCGCGATGCTGAACATCCTCAACGCGCACTTCGGCGTGGGCGCCATCCTCGGCCCCGCGCTGATAGCCGCCGTGGGAGCGGCGCACTACGGAGCTGTCTTCCTCGGTTTCGCGCTGGTGACCCTGCCGCTGATGCTGTGCCTGGGCGGGATACGCCGGACGGCCGCGCGGGCGGCGGGCGGCGGAGCCGACCCCTCGGGAACACGCCCGCAGGCGCGCGGCAGAAGCCTCGGCACGGTGCTGGCGGTGTTCGTCACCCTCTATGTCCTGCACGTGGCCATCGAAGCGGGCGTCGGCGGCTGGGAACCCACCCACCTGGAGACGGTCGGCTACAGCGCGGGGGCCGCCGCCACCGCCACCTCCGTGTACTGGCTGATGATGACCGTCGGCCGGTTCCTGGTGGCACCGGTCGCCCTGCGCTTCTCCGCGCAGTCCATCATCGCCGTTTCCTGCGCGGGAATGACGGGATGCCTGTTGCTGGCGGGAGTACCGGGGCTGGCGCCGTACGCGTACGCGGGTGTCGGGCTGTTCATCGCCCCGATCTTCCCCACCGGCCTGCCGTGGCTCAGCAGGGCCGCGCCCCGCGCCCGCCGCGCCGGAGCCCTGGTGATCGCCGCGTCCATGGTGGGCGGGGTCGCCGCCGGGCCCGTCCTGGGCAGGGCCATCGAACTGTCCGGCGTCCGCGCCGTACCGCTGCTGCTGTGCGCCCTCTCCGCCGCGTGCCTGGCCGCGACCGTCTGGCTGATCCGGGCCACCCGCCCCGCCGAGGACCACTGATCGTGCGGGGAAGCGGGTGGTGGGTGCGCGAGGGGTTGACCCGGCGGTGCGTCTGTTGGGAACCTTCCCTCGCTCAGCAAGCGCTTTCTGTCCCTTGGCGCCCCCTTGGACCCTCTCTTCGTGAAAGGGCTCCGCAGGCAAGGAATGAATCGTTTCACAACATCGGCGGAGGCGCGTATGCCCACAAGGCGTGACCCGGACGGAGACGGGAACTCATGACGGCGCCCGGCGACAGGCACCCCGCACCCTCTTGGAGGAGCTCGTATGACGCGTACGACGCGTAGGAAACGCACCGCCGTGCTGGCCGCGCTGACGGCCGCCGCCGGCTGCCTGACCGCCGTGCCGGCCGGTGCCGCGCCCGGACAGGAAGCCGGGCACGGGCACGGAAGCGGTCTCGAACACTGCACCGGCACCGGACCCGTGGTGTGCCACTTCGACGTCGCGCCGGGAACGTACGACGTCGCGGTCACCCTCGGCGGGACACCGGCGGGCAGCACCTCCGTGGTCGCCGAGACCCGCCGCACCCTGTTCGCCGAGACCGTCACCGCGCCGGGGCAGCGTGCCCGCCGTGCCTTCACGGTGAACGTCCGTACCCCGGAGGGCGAGCCCACCGGCCCCGCCGGGACGCCCGGCCTCACCCTCACCTTCGCCGGAGCCGCTCCCGCTCCGGCCGCGGTCCGCGTCACCCCCGCGCCGCACACCCGCCGGATACTGCTGGTCGGGGACTCGACGGTGTGCGACCAGCCGGGGGAGCCGTACTCCGGCTGGGGCCAGCAGCTGCCGCAGTACCTGAAGCGCGGTGCGGCCGTCGCCAACTACGGCGACTCCGGCGAGAGCAGTGCGAGCTACCTGGAGAACCCCGCGCTCTTCCCGGCCGTCCGACCGCTCGTCCGGCGCGGCGACCTGGTGCTCATCCAGCTCGCCCACAACGACAAGCAGACCGGCGCGGCGGCCTACCGCGCCCATCTCACCGCGCTCGTCGACGGAGTGCGTGCGCGTGGAGGCCGTCCCGTCCTCGTGACGCCCATCGTCCGCCGCTGGTTCAACGCCGACGCCACCCTGAACAACGACACCGCCCTGCTGGTCAACGGCCTCGGCGTGAACCACCCGGCGGAGATACGCGCCCTGTCGGCGGAGCTGGGGACCCCGCTGGTCGATCTCACGGCCCTCACCAAGAGCCGGGTGGAGGAGCTCGGCCCCGAGGCGTCCAAGGCCCTCTACCTGACGGCGGAGAAGCGCGACAACACGCATACCTCGGTGCGTGGCGCGACCGAGTACGCGCGCCTGGTCCTCGACGCCCTGCGCGAGCAGCGGCTGGTACCGGAGCGGCTCGTTCGCTGAGCGGCGAAGCCGAGGGGGAGGCGGGGGGGGGCGGGCGGGGGGGGCGCCCCCCCCCCCCCGGGGGGGGGCCCCGGGGGGGGGGCACCGCGGGACACAACCCACAAAAC
>NZ_JBSFTV010000043.1:0-51826 GCF_053591455.1 Streptomyces sp. NPDC003016 | reverse complement strand
CTCTCGCCGAAATTACGGATCGCCCAGTCCTTCACGGGCGCCGGAGTGCGGTCGATCGCCGCGCCGCCCACCGCGGTGACGGGTCCGGCCTCGGGCCGGACGGCCGCCGAAACAAGCTCGGCAACGGCGAGCGCTGCGAAGCCGGAGAGCAGGCCGCTGGGCGCGGTGAGCCCGCCGTGGGCCATTTCCCTTCGGGAGATCCTCACACCCTCTATTCGGCGCCGGCCGCACAGCGGATTGGTCCGTCGTGCCGGCCATGTGAAAAACTTTCGGGGCCGGGCTTGCCTGTCACCCGATGCCGTTGCATGCACTCGGTCGGCTTTCCGGGTGGACCGATCGCCGGCGCCGGTCGCGGGGGCTTGGGGACGGTCTTCACCAAGATCGCCATGCGTGCAGAACAGTCGCACGGGAGGACCGGCCCACGGCTGGTGGACCGTTCTTCATACGGGCCGCCGACGGGCGGCGCCCGGGCTCCCACTCGGCACTCGGGCTGCCCCGCCGGCCAGGATCCGGACTCGCCGCAGACCGGGCTCGCCGCCCGGACACGAACCGTCCCCTGCGACTCCGGCGGGGTGTACGGCGTCCCCGGAGTCGCCGCCGAGTTCCGCGCCGACGGCGAGCGCGTCCACCGCAAGTACGTCACCCGTCTCGTCCAAGCCCGGGGCTCGCCGGCCTCCGCCTGTGGCGCAAGCACCGCGGCACCCTCTCCGCCCCACCCGTCACGGAGACCACGGGCCTGGCCGGACAGGGCTGCGCGGCGAAGGAACCGAACAGCAAGTACGCCGGCGACATCGCATATCTCTCCCCGACGGACGGGAAGTTCCTGCACCCGGCGGCCACGGCCGACCTGCGCCCACACCACCCGGCCGGCTGGACACAGGTCGCATGCGGGCCGGACCCGCCGTCGGTGTTCCGGCTGCGGCCGAGCGGTCCCGCGCCGGCCTCACCGGGGTCATCCTGCATATCGGCCACGACGCCCGGTACCCGGACAAGGCATGCACCGGCGCCTGCCGCACCGCTCGCGTGACCCGGTCGACGAGCCCGGCCGGAAACTCTGCCGACCACGCGCTCGCCAAGTGGTTCAACACGGCCTTCGGACGAGAGACGTTCCAGGACCAAAAGGGCTGACGCTGCGAGCGCGGGCCCGTCTCGACGCGTTCCGACGGTTGCACCGCCACACCGCGCCCGCCGCCACTCCAGCCTCGGACACCACAGTCCTGCCACCTTCGCATCGGCGCACCACACACCGTCAACTATGCCGATCCCGCCGCATGAGCCCGTGTCCAAGCTCCGGGGCAAGGTCCGCGTGGTGGCTGCCCGTACCGAACCGGCGGCCGCCCGCCGTCTCCTCGGCGTCGAGCACGGCGCCGACGAGCCGCGAGGATCCGGGCCACTGCTGTGCGACTTCCCCTGCCCCTGTCCGCCTCGGTACCGCCGCCCTAGGAAGCCAGAGAAGCGTGCTCTCTGCATGCAACGCGTCGAGGCATCCATCCCCAACTGCCCTTCTTTGCATATAAACTGCCATATGGGTGAAATCTTGAGAAAGGGAGCGTAAAGTACGAAAGTGGCTTAAAGCACTTCGAATCGGCGCTGGAGGCGGCGCTCATGACAGACCCCCATGGCTTCCTGAGGACCCCCCGTAGGCCCAGCGGGGCTCGTCCCGTCGAGGAACGACTGAGCGACTGGGGTGAGGTCCACGCAGGACAGCCGCTGCTTCCTTTCGTGTCCGAGCAGGCAGGGCGCTGCATGGACTGCGGCATACCGTTCTGCCACAGCGGCTGCCCGCTGGGGAACCTCATTCCCGAGTGGAACGCGTACGCGACGCGTGGTGACTGGCGCGCCGCGGCCGAGCGGCTGCACGCGACCAACAACTTCCCCGAGTTCACCGGGCGCCTGTGCCCGGCACCGTGCGAAGACGCCTGTGTACTGGCCGTCAACGCCGATCCGGTCACGATCAAGAACGTGGAACAGGCCATCGCCGACCACGCCTGGGAGAGCGGGTGCGTACCGGCACGGCCGCCGCAGCGGCTGAGCGGGAAGGCCGTCGCCGTCATCGGGTCGGGGCCGGCCGGCCTGGCGGCAGCGCAGCAGCTCACCCGGGCCGGCCACACCGTCGCCGTGTACGAGCGCGCCGACCGCATCGGCGGACTGCTGCGCTACGGCATTCCCGAATTCAAGATGGAGAAGCGGCACCTGAACCGCCGCATCGAGCAAATGCGGGCCGAGGGCACCAGGTTCCACACCCATGTGCGGGTCGGCAGCGATCTGGACGCCGCCGAGCTGCGGAGGCGCCATGACGCGGTGATCGTCGCTGTCGGTGCCACGGAGCGGCGGGAACTGCCGGTTCCCGGCCGCGAACTGCGCGGCATCCATCAGGCGATGGACTACCTGACCCTGGCCGGCCGGACCAGGGAGGGCGACTGCATCTCGCCGCCCCTCACGGCCGAGGGCAAACACGTGGTGATCGTCGGCGGCGGGGACACCGGGTCGGACTGCCTGGGCACCGCGCTGCGCCAGGGTGCGGCCTCCGTGACGCAGCTGGACATCAACCCGGTGCCGGGTGACACCCGGCCCGAGAGCGAGCCGTGGCCCGTATATCCGAAGATATACCGGATCTCCCACGCCCATCACGAGGCCCGGGAGCGGCACGGCGCGGACCCGAGGGTTTTCTGCGCCGCCACCTTCCGCTTCGAAGGGGGACCGGCGGGCCACGTGCGTGCGGTGCACCTGACGGAGGTGGAGCCGACGACCAGAAGGCCACTGCCGGGCACCGAGCGGACGACCCCGGCCGAGCTGGTGCTGCTCGCCCTGGGCTTCTCCGGCCCCGAGCGGGACAACGGCCTGATGGAGCAGCTCGGGATCACACTGGACGACCGCGGGAACTTCGCCCGGGACACCGCCTTCGCCGCCGCGCGGGTGGAGAAGCAGAAGCAGACCGCTCACGCCGAGACGGAGGGCGTGTTCATCGCGGGCGACGCCGGACGCGGCCAGTCGCTGGTGGTGTGGGCCATCGCGGAGGGGCGGGCCGCGGCGGCGGCCACCGACCGCTACCTGACCGGCGCCACGGTGCTCCCGGCCCCGGTCTCCCCGGCGGACCGGCCCCTGACGGTGTGACTCTCCACTGACCGGCCGACAGCTCTCCGCATTCGAACGAGTTTGACGGCAACCGGATTCGAGCGAAAGCCCGGCGGTGGACAACGGACACGGGGAGGTGAGGATTTGCAACCGGAGGAATTCTCTTCTGGGGTTCGCACGGAAGGAGAATCTGTCGAGGTTCTGACGCCCGCACCGGGTGAATCCGAATTCACCGAGCGGGGGCACACCGCCCCTGTGGCGGACACCGAGAAGAACTTCGCCGACGTGCTGGCCGACCTTGTGCACGTCGAACGGGTGTCGGCCGACAGCCACTTCTTCGACGACCTGGGGGCCAACTCCCTGGTCATGGCTCATTTCTGCGCACGGGTCAGGAAGCGTGCGGACCTTCCGTCGGTCTCGATGAAGGACATTTACCGGAATCCGACGATCAGAAGTCTCGCGGCGGCCCTCGATGAGATCGCGCCCTCCCCTGCGGAGCCGTCGATCCCGGCACAGACCCGAGTGGTGGAACCGACCGGCACACTGCGGTACGTACTCTGCGGAACGTCTCAATTTCTGCTGTTTCTCGGCTATTCGTTCCTGGCGGGAATCCTCACCGTCCGGGGTTATGAATGGGTCTCCGACGGCTCGGGGCCGGCCGGCCTCTACCTGCGTTCGCTCCTCTTCGGCGGCGTCGGCTTCGTGGGGCTGTGCGCCTTCCCGGTCGTCGCCAAATGGATCCTGATCGGCCGGTGGAGCGCCCGCGAATTCCCGGTCTGGGGGCTGACGTATCTGCGCTTCTGGACCGTCAAAGTCCTGCTCCACGCCAACCCGATGATCTTCTTCGTCGGCAATCCCCTGTACGTGCTCTACCTGCGGGCACTCGGCGCCCGGATCGGCAAGCGCGTCACGATCCTCTCTCCGACCGTGCCGGTCTGCACCGACCTGCTCACGATCGGCGCCGGCACGGTGATCCGCAAGGACTCGTACTTCCTGTGCTACCGGGCGCAGGCCGGACGCATCAGGACAGGCCGGGTCACCCTGGGCCGGGACGTGTTCGTGGGCGAGAAGACCGTCCTCGACATCGACACGTCGATGGGAGACGGCTCACAGCTGGGCCATACGTCGGCGCTGCACGGCGGCCAGCGCGTCCCGGACGGCGAGCGCTGGCACGGATCGCCCGCCCAGCGCACCGAAGTCGACTACGTGCGGGTCGCTCCGGCGCCCTGCGGCGCACTGCGCCGTGCCTGGTACGGCCTGCTCACCGCGGGTCAGCTGTTCCTGCTGTACGTGCCACTGACCGTGGGGGGCGTCTACATGCTGCTGGCCGAGGTCCCGGCGCTCGACGACGCGCTCGCCCCCGGCACCGTGGGCTTCACGTCGCCTGAGCTCTACCTCGACGCGCTGATCGTCTCCCTCGTGCTGTTCTTCGGCTTCGTCGTCGTCGGCCTCGCCACGCTGCTCACCGTTCCGCGCCTGCTGAACCTGGTGGTGAGGCCCGACAGGACCTATCCGCTGTACGGCCTCCACTACTCGGTGCACCGGACGATCACGCGCCTGACGAACGTGAAGTTCTTCCTCTGGCTCTGCGGTGACAGCTCCTACATCGTCGACTATCTGCGCGGTCTCGGATACGACCTGTCACGGGTGGAGCAGACCGGGTCGAACTTCGGCTCGGACGTGCGGCACGAGACCCCCTACCTGGCTTCCGTGGGCAGTGGGACAATGGTCGCCGACGGGCTTTCCATCATGAACGCGGAATTTTCCAGTACGTCATTTCGTGTGTCCCGGGCGTCGATCGGTTCTCATAACTTCCTGGGAAACCACATCGCCTATCCCTCCGGTGCGAGGACCGGGGAGAATTGCCTTCTCGGGACGAAGGTGATGGTCCCTCTCGACGGCGAAATACGGCAAGGCGTCGGACTGCTCGGCTCCCCCTGCTTCGAAATTCCCCGCTCGGTAGAACGCGATTCCCGGTTCGACCACCTCCGGACCGGAGAAAACCTGCGCCGGAACCTCGCCGCGAAGAACCGCTACAACATCCGCACCATGGGCTTCTGCCTCTTCGTACGGTGGCTCCACTTCTTCTTCCTTACGGTGCTCGGCCTTGCTGCCGTCGACCTGCACGGCGTACTCGGACAGCTGGTGGTGGCCGTGTCGCTGGTCCTCGCCCTCCTGCTCACTGCGGCCTATTTCGTTCTGCTGGAGCGCGCCGTCGCCGGATTCCGCCCGCTGAAGCCCCGGTTGTGCTCGATCTACGACCCGTACTTCTGGTGGCACGAGCGCCTGTGGAAGGTGCCCGACCACTACCTGAACATCTTCAACGGCACTCCCTTCAAGAACGTGATATGGCGCTCGCTCGGAGTCCGGCTCGGCAGCAAGGTGTTCGACGACGGCTGTTATGTGACGGAGCGGACGCTCACCACGATCGGAAGTGACTGCACGCTCAATGCCGGAAGCAAAATCCAGTGCCATTCACAGGAGGACGGCACCTTCAAGTCCGACCACAGCGTGGTCGGCGCCGGTTGCACCCTCGGTGCCGGTGCCCTCGTCCACTACGGCGTGACGATGGGCGACGGCGCGGTGCTCGCCACCGACTCCTTCCTGATGAAGGGCGAGGACGTGCCGCAGCACGCCCGGTGGGGCGGAAATCCCGCCGTGGAGTCGCGCGATGTCCACGACGATCCCGCGACGCGGCGACGGTGAGCGGAGGGAGAACGGACATGCGGACCGAGGCCGGCCGGAAGTTCTGGAGCGGTGTGCTCACCGCCGGTGGATCCACCACGCTCCCGCGTTGGGCGCCGGACCCGGTGCCGGGAATCGCCACGCACGAGGCGACGGTCCCGGACGACGTGATGACAGCGCTGCACCGGCTCGTGGAGGACCTGGCGATGCCGTTCACCACGGTGGTGCTCGCCGCGCACACCAAGGTGCTCGCGGCCCTGTCCGGCGACGCCGAGGTCAGCACGGGCTACATCGCCGTCGAGGGTGGCCCGCCGCTGCCCTGCCGGCTGACGACCGCACCGGACTCGTGGCGGGAACTGCTGGGGCGGACCCGCCGGGCCGAGTCGGAACTGCTGGCGCACAAGGACTTCCCGGTCGACGAGCTCAGGCACGAGCTGTGCCTGGCCGGGCCGTCGACCGAGGCGGTGTTCGACCCGGCCGGCGGTGTCGGCGACCTTCCCGGACACGTCGTACTGGGGCTCGGGGTGTCACAGGACAATGGAAGGTCCGTACTGCGGTTGCGGTACCGGACCGACGTGCTGGACGCGGACGCCGCCGACAGGATCGCCGGCTACCACCTCACCGCGCTCGCGCTGACAGCCGCCGATCCGGACGCGGAGCACCGTCGGCAGAGCCTGCTCTGCGCCGAGGAGCTCCGGTTCCAGGTCGAAGGACTGGCCGGGCCGCACCGGGACCTGCCGGACCGCAGGGTCCACGAGCTGTTCGAGGAGCGGGTACGGGCGCACCCCGAGACCGTCGCGGCGGTGCACGGCGACCGGCAGTGGACGTACCGGGAGCTCAACGAACGAGCCAACCGCCTCGCACGGGCCCTGCTGGCCCGGGGGTTGCGGCGCGAAGGCGTCGTCGCCGTGGTGACCGAGCGCAACCTGGACTGGACGGCCGCCGTCCTCGCCGTCTTCAAGGCCGGTGGGGTGTACCTGCCCATCGAGCCGCACTTCCCGGCCGAGCGCATCGCGGCCACGCTGTCCCGCGCCGGGTGCGGACTCGTGCTGACCGAACACGGCAGCACCGCCACGCTCGACCAGGCCCTCGGCTCGCTGTCCCCGGGCGCATCGCCCGGAGTGCGCAAGCTCCACGTCGACGAGGTCCGCGCCGAGGACCACGCCGCCACCGATCCCGGCGTCCGGGTGGCACCGGACCAGGCGGCGTACATCTACTTCACCTCCGGCTCCACCGGCGAGCCCAAGGGTGCGATGTGCGAACACGCGGGCATGCTCAACCACCTCTGCGCCAAGATCGACGACCTGGAGATCCGCGAGGGCCAGGTGGTCGCCCAGACCGCACCCCAGTGCTTCGACATATCACTGTGGCAGCTGCTCTCCGCGCTCCTGGTGGGCGGGCGGACCCTGCTGGTCGAGCAGGAGGTGATCCTGGACGTCCAGCGGTTCGTGGACAGGGTCGCCGAGGCCCGGGTCACGGTGCTGCAGGTCGTGCCGTCCTACCTCGACGTCGTACTCTCCTGTCTGGAGCAGTGCCCCCGCGAGCTGCCGGACCTGCGGTACGTGTCGGTCACCGGCGAGGCGCTCAAGAAGGAGCTCGCGCAGCGCTGGTTCGCGGCCGCGCCGGGGATCCGGCTGGTCAACGCCTACGGGCTGACCGAGACCTCGGACGACACCCACCACGAGGTCATGGACCGGGTTCCGGACACCGAACGGGTGCCGCTCGGCCGGTGCGTCAACAACGTACGTGTCTATGTCGTCGACGAGCACCTCTCACCCGTACCGCTCGGCGCTCCCGGCGCGATCGTCTTCTCCGGCGTCTGCGTCGGCCGCGGATACGTCAACGACCCCGAGCGCACCCGGCATGCCTTCATGACCGATCCGCACGACGCCGGCCGACGCCTCTACCGGGGCGGCGACTACGGCCGCTGGCTGCCCGGCGGCAAGCTGGACTTCCTCGGCCGCCGGGACAGTCAGGTCAAGATCCGTGGCTTCCGGATAGAGATCGGCGAGATCGAGAACACCCTGCTGCGGGTGCCCGGTGTCCGTGACGCCGCGGTGGTCGTCACCGAGCGGTCCGACCACAGCAGGCACCTGGTGGCCTTCTGCACCGGCCCGCGGCCGCTCGATGCCGGCGTCCTGCTGGACCGGCTGGGCGAGTCGCTGCCCGCGTACATGGTCCCCTCGGCCCTCCACTGGCGGGAGAGCCTGCCGGTGACCGCCAACGGCAAGACCGACCGGAAGACGCTGACGGCGCTGTCCGGCGAACTCGACGCGGCCGGCGAGGACCGTGGCGCGCCGATGACGCCGACCGAGCCGATGACACCGACCGAACAGCGGCTGGCAGCCGCCTGGGCGAAGGTACTCGGCATCCCGCAGCACCGGATCGGACGGCTGGACCACTTCTTCGGCCTGGGTGGCACATCGCTGTCGGCGGTGAAGCTGGCAGTAGCCCTGGACCGTGCGGTGTCCCTCAAGGACATCGCACGTCACCCCGTGCTCGCCGACCTGGCCCGGCTGGTCGACGACGGATCCGAACGGTCCTCCGGGCTGCTGCAGCTCCTGTCGGAACCGGCCGGTACCCGGACCGGTGCCCTCGTCTGCTTCCCCCACGCCGGCGGCAGCGCGGTGAGCTTCGAGCCGCTGGCCAGGGCCTTGCAGGGCAGCGGACCGGCGGTGTACGCCGTCGAGCCGCCGGGCCACGACGTGTCCTCCGGGGTCGGCCCCTTCGTGTCGATGGCGCAGGTGGTGGAGGAGGTCAGTGCTGAGATCTCCCGCCTCGGTCCGACCGGGATCCTGCTGTGGGGCCACTCCTCGGGGACCGCGCCGGCCCTGGAGACGGCGAGGAGGCTCGAGGAGCACGGGGCCGGCGTCCAACGGGTGTTCGTCGCGGCGCAGCTGCTCGGTGACGCCGCCGGCCGCCGCGCCGCCGTCACCGAGCTGGCCGGGTGGAGCGACGCCCGGATCGCCGCCGAGCTGAGCGAGGACAGCGGCTGCCCCGGACTGCGTGGGCTCGATGCCGCGCAGGCCGAGCACGTCGCCGCCGCCTACCGGCACGACGTGGCGTCCGCCCACCGTTACTTCGCGGACGCCCTGGACAGCCCACCGGCGGTGAAGCTGTCCGCACCGGTCACGGTGGTGGTGGCCGCCGACGACCCGATCACCGCGGGGTTCCGGGAGCGGCACCGCGACTGGCGGCTGCTGGCCGACGACGTCGACCTGCACGAGCTCGCCGACGGCGGTCACCACTTCCCGCGTACCCGCCCGGCGGAAGCAGCGAAGGCCGTGCTGCGCGCCGCCGAACGAACGGTTTCCTGACGTGAGCGACGCAAGACGAAAGGAGAACGAGATGCCGACCCCATTCCCGGCGCCACCGGGTCTCGAGCTGGGATCCGGCAGGCCCCCGGTGCTGAGGGCCGAGGCCGCAGGCGACCCGGCCCACTGGGCGGCCGGGCACAGGGACGCGCTGCGCGCCCTCGTCGCCGAGCACGGTGCGGTCCTGGTCCGCGGCCTCGGGCTGCGCGACGCAGACGGGACCGGCACCGTCTTCCGGCGGCTGGCCACGGCCCTGATGACCGAGAAAGAGTCCTTCGCGCCCCGGCGGACCTACGAGTCCGGCGTGTACTCCTCGTCCCCGTGGCCGCCCAACCAGCCGATGTGCATGCATCACGAACTGAGCTACGTCCTGGAGTTCCCCGCCCTGATGCTGTTCGCGTGCCTCGGCGCGCCCACCGAGGGCGGGGCGACCGCGGTGGCCGACTCGTCGGCCGTGCTGGAGGCGCTGCCCACCGAGCTGACCGAGCGGTTCGAGCGGGAGGGCTGGCTGCTCACCCGTAGCTACAACGACGAGATCGGGGCGTCCGTGGCCGAGGTGTTCGGTACCGAGGACCGCGGCGCTGTCGAGAGCTACTGCCGCGCCAACGCGATCGAGTTCGCCTGGCAGCCCGACGGGACACTGCGCACCAGGCAGCGCCGCAACGCCGTGGTGCGGCACCCGGTCACCGGCGCACGCTGCTGGTTCAACCAGATCGCGTTCCTCAACGAGTGGACGCTGGCCCCCGAGGTGCGCGAGTACCTCGTCGACGTCTACGGCGGCGACGGCCTGCCGTTCAACACCCGGTTCGGCAACGGCGATCCCCTCGGTGAAGACGTCGTGCAACTGCTCAACAAGATCTACGAGGACAACACCGTACGCGAGCCGTGGCAGGCCGGCGACCTGATGATCGTCGACAACGTCCGCACCGCGCACAGCAGGGAGCCCTACGAGGGACCCCGCGAGGTGCTCGTCGGGATGGCCGACCCGGTGCGCCTGACCGACTGCTCGCCGAAAGGGGAGGTGACCACGGAATGACTGCCAGGCGTTCCCCCGCGATGGAACTCTTTCTGCGTGAGCCGGTCGACGTGCCGACGTTCGCTGTCGTCTCCGGCGCCCAGGTCGAGGGTGTGCTGATGGGGCGCGAGAAGCAGATCGTAGAGCTGGTGGAGGCCACGTACCGGCTGCACAGCGCCGGTGACTGCGTGAACCCGCCGTCCTACTTCCTGCGGTTCCCCGACCGCCCGTCCTCCCGGATCATCGCGCTGCCCGCCTCGATCGGGGAGCCGACGCGGGTGGACGGCCTGAAGTGGATCTCCAGCTTCCCGGAGAACGTGGTGGCCGGCCTCCCGAGGGCCTCGGCGGTACTGATCCTCAACGACCACGGCACCGGCTACCCCTTCGCCTGCCTGGAAGGCTCCATCATCAGTGCCACCAGAACGGCAGCCTCGGCGGCTCTGGCGGCCCAGTGGCTCAGCAGCGGCCGACCGCGTCCGACGCGCGTCGGGTTCCTCGGGGCGGGCCTGATCGCCCGCTACATCTACGACTTCCTCGTCGCCACCGGCTGGTCGTTCGACGAGGTCGGCGTACACGACGTGTCCGCCGACAGCGCGGCCGGATTCCGCTGCTACCTGGAGCAGTCGCAGACCACCGGCCGGATCAGCGTGCACGACAGCGCCGAAGAGCTGATCCGTTACAGCGATCTGGTGGTCTTCGCCACCGTCGCCGCGCAGCCGCACGTCAGCGACCTGTCGTGGTTCGAGCACAACCCGATGGTGCTGCACGTGTCGCTGCGCGACCTGGCGCCGGAGATCATCCTTGCCTCGGTCAACATCGTCGACGACGTCGAGCACTGTCTCAAGGCCAACACCTCACCCCACCTGGCCGAGCAGCTCACGGGCAACCGGGACTTCCTGCACGGCACGCTGAGCGACGTGATGGACGGACGGGTGACGGTCCCGAGGGACCGGCCGGTCGTCTTCTCGCCCTTCGGCCTCGGGGTTCTCGATCTGGCGGTGGGCAAGTATGTCTACGACGAGGTGGCCCGCTCCGGAGGGCTGCACATCATCGACGGTTTCTTCCACGAACTACGGCGTTACGGATGAGCGGCCGAGCGCCCCTTCTCCCCGGCCCCGGCACCCCGCGAGGAATCCCGTGCACCACCGGCTCCCGACAGATCCGTCGGTCACGCAGCCGCAGGACTGCCGCCTGCACACACCCGAGACCGCTCCGCCGCAGACGAGGAGGCCATCGTGTCAGTGATATCCGTTCCCCAGGACTTCAACGAGGGGGACCTCTACGTCGACCTCCGACCGATCTTCGGACACTCGCTCTTCCTGAAGTGCGAGGGCTTCAACTTCGCCGGCTCGGTCAAGCTGAAGACCGCGATCGAGATGGTCGAGACCGCCGAACGGGACGGTGTCCTGACGCCCGGGTCCGTCATCGTCGAATCCTCCTCCGGGAACCTGGGCGTGGCGCTGAGCGTGATCGCCGCGAGCAAGGGCTACCGGTTTCTGTGTGTGACGGACTCCCGCTGCAACCTGGCGACCAGGCTGATGATGGAAGCGTTGGGCAGTCAGGTGCACGTCATCTCCGCCCAGAACGCCCACGGCGGCTTCCTCGGCGCGCGGCTCGACTACGTCCGCGCGCTGTGCGACTCCGACGACCGGTACGTGTGGCTCAACCAGTACACCAATCCGAGTAACTGGAAGGCGCACTACCGCAGGACGGCACCGGAGATCGCCCGCGAGTTCCCGCGTCTGGACGTGCTGTTCGTCGGGGCCGGCACCACGGGCACCCTGATGGGCTGCGCCCGTTACTTCCGGGAGTGGCACCGTCCGGTGCGGATCGTCGCACTCGACAGTGTCGGCTCGGTGTCCTTCGGCGGTCCCCCCGGCCGCCGGATGATCCCCGGACTGGGCATGAACATCCGTCCACCGCTGCTCGACGAGTCCTACGTGGACGAGGTCATCCGCGTCGAAGAGACGAACACCATCCGCGCCTGCCGTCGTCTGGCCCGACGCGGATTCCTGTTCGGTGGCTCCACCGGCACGGTGGTCAGCGGCGCGATGGGGTGGCTGGACCAGCACGACACCCGTGACCTCACCGCGGTGGCCATCGCCCCGGACCTCGGGGAGCGCTACCTCGACACCATCTACCAGACCAACTGGCTGCATGCCCTGTACGGCGAGGACGTGCTCGACTCCGACGAGCCGCCGGCCGGTTCCCGGGCTGCCGGCAACCACCCCCGCGGGCGGGGCGCCGCCCCCGTCTGACCGGCACTGCCGACTTCCAGGGGAGGGAATGGCGAGTCCGGGTGTGCTGAGGGTGGTGAACGGCTCCTTCCACGTCCGAGCCCCGCGGCGGGGCCCCGAAGCGGTCCCAGCCGGGTCGACCGCGCACGGCCGGGCAGCAAGCACCACGTCATCACCGGGGGACAGGGCATCCCGCTCACGGTGTCGCCCACCGGCGGAAACCGACACGACGCCACCCAGTTACTGCCCCTGCCCGACAGGATTCCCGCTGTGGTCGGCGTCGCCGGCCGACCACGGCGACGCCCCGACGCGCTGCTTGCCGACCGTGGCCACGACCACGACGAGTACCGGTGCCTGCTCGTGCACCACGGCATCCGTCCCGTGACGGCCGAACGCGGGCAACCACACGGCTCTGGCCCGGGCGTCTTCCGCTGGGTCGTCGAGGGGGCCGTCTCCCGGCTGCACCGGTCCCGCCGCTTACGCACCCGCTGGGAACGGCGCGACGCCAGCCACGAAGCGTTCCTCGGCCTCGCCACCTCCCTGATCACCCACCGCCACGTCCAACGCCTTTGCCGGCGCCTCCGACTGACTGGCCCCGGACTCGTCTTCGTGCCGGACATAGAGCGGCTGGAGCTGTTCCCAGTACCGGTTGAGGTGCCCGTCGGTCTCGCGCAGGGCCTGGTCGGCGGCGGGGTCGAGCATCGAGACGTGAAGCTCCGCCAGCCGGTCGACTCCCGGATCGGTCCGGGGGGTCCGGAGGGCGGTGCGCCGCCAGGGTCCCCTGGCGGCGCTGGCCTTCCCGTACCGCCGGCGGTGACGGGACACCGACCACCATGGCGCAGCCAGAACCGTGGCGGTCAGGGCCACCGCAGTGATGGCGTGCGGTTCACGGTGTGCGGCCACTGGTCCCTCCTGAGGTCGCAGGCGGTCGGCGTGTGTCAGCCGGGCCAGGTGCCGGTCAGGCGGTGCAGGGTGGCGGCGCCGGCCCGGTCGACGGCGGCTTTGACGCCGGCGAAGATCGCTCCCTGTACGGTCGCGGCGATCAGGACTTCCTTCCAGGTGCGGTCCTGGTCGGTTGCGTCGGGGGCGTCGTCGTCGTGCCCGAGCATCTTCCACGCCTGCTTGAACGCCGCTCCGGCGATCATTCCGCTGGCTGCCCCGAGCGCCAGACCGACGGGCTTGTAGGCGATCTTGGACGCTTTCACCGGCGCCCCCTGTTGCGGCGCTTCCTGACCAGCACCAGCAGTACGAGGGCGGCCATCGCCATCAAGGGGCCACGACGCCGGCGCGCGGCCTGCGTGACCTGACTCGCCCTTTCGGTGACCGCTTCCGGGGTCTTTTCCTGGAGCTTGCTCGCCACCGTGGCCGCGGTCCGGGCGATCTGGTCCTTGGCCTGGGCGGCCTTCTCGGCAACCGGGCCGGGAAGTTTGTCCTGCGCCACCCGCACGGCCCGGGCCGCCTTGTCCTTGATCTGCGCTGCCTTCTGCTGCCCCTGCGCCTTTGCCTCAGCCGTCTTCTGCTGGACCTGTGCCTTCATATCCGCCTTGCCGGCCAGAGCCTCCACCGTCTGCCCGAGCTGCTCACGCGTCGCCTCGGTCCTCTCCCGCAGTTCCTCGGGCGTAGGGGCCTTGTCATGGGACTGCGGCTGGTTGCTCATCGGTGCGCTTTCTCCTTTATCTCGGTCATGTCGGCCTTGATGCCCTCGATCGCCCGCTCGGGTGTGGGCGGGCCGGTCCGGGCGACCTGCTTCTTGCCCACCAGGGCCAGAATCCCGGCGGTCACCAGGAGCACGACGCAGACGATCAGCGCGGACGCCCACACCGGTAGCACCAGGGCCAGCGCAGCGATCCCCGCGGCCGCCAGGGCCTGCAGCGCGAGGAACGCCACCATGCCCGCGCCGCCGAACAGCCCACCGCCGATACCGAACCGCTTGCCCTTCCGGACCATCTCCGTCTGCGCCAGGCGCATCTCGTCACGCACCAGCTGCGACAACTGCTGCGACGCCTGCGTCACCAGCGCCCCCACCGAGTCGTCCTTACCGCTTGGCCCGGTGGGGTGCTCAACGCTGCTCATGGCCACTCGCCCGCCTTTCCCTGAAGTACCGCCCCTTACGAGGGCTGCCCTTTTCGGTCGTTGTCAGCTCTGCTTGCCCTCGTCGCCGGTGACATCCTGCAACGGGGCGCCGGAGTTGCGTCTGACCGAGTCGATGCCGTTCAGGCAGGCACGGTGACTTTCGTAGTGCTCGCTGGTGGCGATGGCCTGTCCGTCCGTCGCGATCAGCGCGAAGTGGTGGCCCCGGCCGGGCTGATGCCGGACCTCATGGCGCGCCGCCGTCACACGAACCTCCGCATTGTTGTGGGCGTGTCACCGCAGCGGATACCCCGACGAGAACGAGTCATCCTCCATCGCTTCCATGATCAGAGATTCACAGCAGGCGGCGCAGCCACAGCCCGGGAGCCCGGCGGACCAGCCAGGCAGCGGCCAGTCCGATCACGGCGCCGACGGCCACGTCGCTGGGGTAGTGCGCCCCGGAGTGCACCCGCTCGACCGCGACCGCCACCGCCGGGACCGCGCAGGCCGTGCCCCACCCCGGACAGGTGGCGGCGACGGCGGCGGTGAAGCCGACGGCGGCAGCGGTGTGCCCGGAAGGAAAGGAAGAGCTGTCCGGGCGGTCGTGGACATCCTCATGGGGGATCAGTTCCTCGGGCGGCCTGCGCCGCTCGTAGAGCTGCTTGCACACCGCGTTGGACACCAGCTCCGCCACCCCCATGCCGGCCAGTCCCGCGACCGCGGCCTTCCGTTCCCGACCCCCACCGGCGGCGGACATGACCGCCGCCGCAGCCCACCACAGCTTGGTGTGCTCGGCCGCCGACTCCACCGCGGGCAGCCCCTGCCGTGCCAGGGGCGAGGTCCAGTGGGCCACGCGACGGGTGAGGCGACGATCGCCCTGTTTCAGATCAGTCAAACCAGTCATGTAGGGGCAGGTTCCCGCCATCGCACCCGTCATACACAGGTGGCCTGTCCTCGCCGCCTGTCCTTGCCGCCGGGCCTGGCGGACGCGCCCGCGCGGCTCGTCGCGGAACCGGTGGCACTGGGGTGCGAGGAGGGGTTCAGTCGAGGCGACGGCGGTCCTCCTCGGTCCATTTGGCGGTGTCACGCGGCTCGACATACGGCTCCTCGGTGACGGGGTGGCCGCCGTCGATGGCGCGCTGGCGGGCCATCTCCGCGTCGAATTCGAGGCCGAGCAGGATCGCGAGGTTGGTGATCCACAGCCAGACCAGGAAGACGATCACGCCGGCGAGGGTGCCGTAGGTCTTGTTGTAGGAGGCGAAGTTCGCCACGTACAGGGCGAAGCCGGCCGAGGCGATCATCCACAGCAGCAGCGCGAGGAAGCTGCCCGGGGTCACCCACTTGAAGCCGCGGCCCCGGGCGTTGGGCGCGGCCCAGTACAGGATCGCGATCATGATGGTGACGAGCAGGACCAGGACCGGCCATTTGGCGACCGACCACGCCGTCATGGCGCTGTCGCCGACGCCCAGGGCGGAGCCGGCCCGCTGGGCGAGGGGGCCGGTGAACACCACGATCAGGGCGCTGACGACCGCCAGCAGCATCAGGACCACCGTCAGCACCAGGCGCAGGGGCAGCACCTTCCATACGGGGCGGCCTTCGGGCATGTCGTAGACGGCGTTGGAGGTGCGGATGAACGCGGCGATGTAGCCGGAGGCCGACCACAGCGCCAGCACCAGACCCACGATGGCCATGAGCGATCCGGTGCCGCCGTTGCCCTGCAGCTGCTGCACGGCGTTGGAGATGATGTCCCGGGCCGGGCCGGGGGCGAGCTTTTGCAGGTTGTCCATCACCTGCTGGGTGGCGGACTTGCCCGCGATACCGAGCAGAGACACCAGCACCAGCAGGGCGGGGAACAGGGAAAGGACGCCGTAGTAGGTCAGGGCTGCTGCCCGGTCGGCGAGCTCGTCGTCCTTGAACTCCTTCGCCGTGCGCTTCAGCACCGCCCACCACGACCTGGCCGGCATGGAAGTCGGCTCATCGGGCGCGTTGCGCTCCACTTCCGGGTCCGGTCCGATGCTGTGGGACTCCTGCAGGGCGTCGTGCTCGCCGCCCTTGCGGTCCCCGTGTCGCCCGGTGCCGTTGTGGTTGCCGGGTTCGTTTCGATGCTGATGTGGTTCCGGTGTCCGTGCCATGCCAAACAGGTAGCCGCCTCCGGCGGACGAAAACAAATTCCCTTTAACGCGCTTGCGCATGTTTCGTCCCCTGGAATCCGGTGAGCCGGAGGGGGAGTCCCGCACCGAGGAAGGAGGAGGGTTCGGATGGTCGCCCGAGAGCAGGTCCCGAGCGTGCCGGAGCATCCGGTCCGCGACCCGGAGGGCAACAAGATCGGCGAAGCAAGCACGTCTTCCTCGACGACGTCAGCGGTCGGCCCGAGTGGGCCAGTGCCAAGACCCGCAGGTCCGCCACCGGCGAATCGTTCGTGCCGATCGAGGGCGCCACCGCGGTCGAGGACCACCTTGAGGTCCCCGGCGCCAAGGACAGGACCAAGGATGCCCCCGGTTCCGATGACGATGTCGACGTCGGCGGACACCTCTGTGCGGACGAGGAACACCGCCTCTACGAGCACTACGGCCCCGCCGGGGACGAAGCCTGGCAGCAGGCCGACCAGTCCGGTGACGCCGGCTGGGCCCACACCCCGCCACCGGCGGGACCAACGCATCTGGCGTGGCCCGCAGCGGTGACGACGCGATGCCCCGCTCCGAGGAACGGAGGCACGTCGGCACCGGACGGCAGGAGAACAGCCGCAGCCGCCCGCGTGAGTACGTGATCACCGAAGAGGCCGAGCACGAGGTCACCCTGCACGCGCCGAACGCCCCGTCGTCGAGCCCGGGACCGGGACCGAGGCCGTTCCGGTCGGAGCGGGTGCGCCAGGGCGCCGGGGAACACGTCGAGGGAGAGACGGTCCGCGGCCGAGTCCGCAAGGAGCACGTCGAAACCGACCTCCCCGACCGCGACACCGACCGCTGACAACCGGTTCCTTCCGTATGCCGGAGAACAAGCGGATCACCCGGACACCCACTGAGTCCGAGCCGCGTACCACACCACCTGTTGAACGAGGAGAACACATGGCCAGGGTCAAGCAGCCGCTCACCGACGACAGCATCAAGGTCCGTCAGCTCAGCCACTACCAGTTCAGCTGGGTAGCCGGCGAACCCGGCGTCCCCGGCACCTTCACCCTCCAACTCGTCCTGGACGAAGGAGCCTGGGAAGAAGTGCTGACCCTCGACGCCAACGACGCCGATGTTCTGCAGGACCTGCTGGAGAACACCGCGACCGTCCACTACGACGTCGTCCGCCGCACTCTCATGTTCGGTGTCACCTCCACCGGCAAGTGAACCCAGCCCACCGCGATCGCCCGCCCCGCTGCCAGCCCCGTCACGAGAGGCCGGCAGCGGGGCGAGCGCGTGATACGACCGCGTCAACACCGCCCGGCGCGCCGCCGCCCCCGGCTTTCGCCCACCAGGATCGATTCGTTGCACGGTGCGCGGTGGTATTGCCGGCAGCTCAGCGGGACGGTCGCGTCGCGCCCCGGGCTGTGTCGGCGCTCCGGCCGTCGGCCACCGAGCACGAGACGAGAACAAGCCCAGGCTTCGTTCAGATGTCGCGGAACTCATAGACAAAGCTTCTGACCTGGGAAAATGACCCCTCTCGAAGATCATCTTGCACGGTTGTTGCACAAGCCGAACGGAGCAGGATTCACGCGGCCCTGGTGTAGGCGCTCCGGACCGCGATGCGGACCTTGGAACCGGCTCCCACGACCCGGTGCACGTATTTACGCAGGGTAAACGCGGGATCGGCGTGTCCGAGGCGGTCCGCGAGCGTGTACACGTCTACCCCGCCGTTGATCATCATCGACGCGTACAGGTGTCGGAGCGCGTGCATCATCACGTCGCGGGACTTCTCCCAGCGTCGTCCCTTCGCGTCGGGCTCAAGGGGCTTGATGAGGCCGGCCGACGCCAGGGCGGGCTTCCAGCGGTAGGAGTTGAACCAATTCGACTGAATGGCGGTCTTCTCCCGGGTGTAGAAGATCAGCCGCACCGTGACCGGGTCGCCGCCTTTGCTGCCCCACGGTCGCGTCACCTCGACCGGCGGGTACTTCTGCATGTGCTCGCGCAGGGGGATGGCCACGTTGTCGGTCAGCTCGACCCACCGGTCCTTCGCATCCTCGTCGTCTCCGCCCTTGGGGAGGGCGTATACGAGGAACGAGCCGTCGTGGACTACTTGCCGTTGCACGTGCACCATGGCGCCGTCTGGATGTGCCCAGTCGATATCTTCTGGTGACAGGCCGAATATCTCTCCTTGCCGAAGACCCAGGCCGCGACCACAGTCAACAAGTGCTTTGTAGCGGTCGGGAAGTTCGGCACGGATCTTCTCGGTGTCCTCCCATGTCAGGGTCAGCTCTGCCCGGCCGCCACCTCCTCGCTTCGGCTTGGCGTCCTGCACCGATTTGGCGAGGCACGGATTTTTGTGTATCAGGCTGTCGTCCACGGCCAGGTCAAAGACGGCCCGAAGATTGTCGAAGACCAGGCGCAGCGTGGAACTTTCGAGCAGCCTGCGACGGTCGTGCAGCCAGTCCAGCAAAGATGAGGCGTTCACGTCCTTTACGCGCATCTTCCCCACTGCGGTAGGAACGACGTGCAGGTGAATCCGCTCCTTGTGGCGTCGGTAAGTCCGTGGATTCTTGTGTTCGTGCCCCTTGAGCCACGTAAGGGCGAGTTCACCGACCCTGACCTCTCCGGCGCGAGGGTTGATGTATGAACCGTCGTCCACTCCGGACCGCATCTTGGTCTCGTGCCTGCGGGCTTCGACCTCGGTGCGGAAAAGCTCCGTCTGCTGGACATCTTCCCGGTTGCGCCATCGGGCCTGCCACCGCCTCCCCGTCCCGTGATCCCGCGTCGGAACTTTGCCGTGTTCCTTGCAGGTCGACTCCCCGTCTTTCGGGCGCGACTTGTGCCAGCGGTCGTACGGCATCGACTCAACTCCTAGTTTCCAACGGCCCTTGAGTCTATTTGTGGACTCTTTTTTAATCAGGGCCATCGTCGACGGCGAGATTGTCTGCCCGTTCATCGCGCCCTGAGTGGATTGGATGTTGATCCAGGCGAGCTGAAGATGTCAAATGCATTCTTGGGGTCTTCGCGACAAAGGGTGCAGAGTGGTAGAGAAGATTTCACCTAGGCGAATGCTCGCTGAGGGTTCGACGAGGGCTCGCCGAACCCTCAGCGAAGATTCGCCGGTGTCCTTCGAGAGTTCGCAAGAGTCGTAGGCATTTCGTCGCAAGGCCCTCTGTTTGGTCCGGCCGGAATTTAATGCAAACGTTCCGTGCACCACCACGGCGGAATGCCGCTCACGTGGATCTTTTCCTGCCCGCTTCGAACCGTTCTGGAGTGCCCATGCGTCGAACCACTGCCCGTGCGGAAGAAGCCGCTAGTGGCGCGGGGGACCGATGTCCCTTGATGAGCGCGGAGGAGCTGGCCGACTTCCTGGGCGTACCTCTGAACACGGTCTACATATGGAATCACCGACACCAGGGTCCGCGAGCCCACAAGGTCGGCCGCTATTTGCGCTACCGCTGGCCGGAGGTAGAGGCATGGCTGGAAGCTCAAGTGGTGAATCGCGCGACCTGATCGGCCAAGATTGGCTGGTGCCCTTGTCCTTGGTCGGGCGACAGAACCCGGCGTACAGCCCGACTCGCCTGACGCCACCAGCGGCTTTGTCTTGGACAGGGCCTCCGAAGCAGGTCGGAGGCCCTGTCTAGTGATGCGCCATCCGAAACGGCACGGCTCTACGCCCGGTCGCGCCTGAGAGTCGTCTCGCTGAGCCCCAGGGCCATGCTGCCCATGAGCTGACGAGCGAAGTCCTCCAGAATCGAGGGGTTGGTAGCTAGGAACTCCATGACCCGTTCGGTTCGCTGCTCAGGCGAAAGCTCTGTCAGTTCCTGCTGCCATGCCAGGGTGGCGGCACCTCCATCCTCGACCTCGGCATTCACGATGAGGCTCCAGAGTGCCTGCTGGGCGTCCTCACGAGCGAGCCAAGTCATGAACATCTGTTGGAATTGCTCGCTCGTCACAGTGACCTTCGGGTCGCTCCGCGCGGTGGCCAAATCTTGGGAAGGCGCGTCAGCCTCGACCCCCGGGACAGCAATAAGAGGCGTCGTCGTGACCCCGGCCCGCAAGGCCTTCTTCTGGGCTCTGCGGGCCTGCTGCTTCAGCACGAAGGCTTCGCGCTTGGCAACGAGGAACGGCACGGTCTGGGTGTGCCACCAGTGGGCAACGAGAGGTTTTGCGATTTCTACGAGACCCTCGATGATCTGGCGCGCGATGTCAGCCTGGGCCTGTTGGCCGGGGGTGAGCTGAGGACGCTGATCCTCCACGTACTCGGTGACGTAGACGATCTCGGGTTTGTCTGCGGAACCTGACTCGTCTTTGGCCTTCAGGCGGATCTCGACGTGCTCCGGTCCCTTGTCACTCGTCTTGGGAGTGAATCCACGACTCCAGCCTTCGCTCTTCCGCGATTCGGCGAGACGCTCGCCCTTGGGGATGCGAACAACTGCATCGACCTCGTCGTACTCCTGGTCCTCGGCCATGCATCCTCGTCAGTGCTCGGGACTGCCTCGGCGCTCGGTCGACGAGGATGTCACGGTAGTAGAACCTCACCCATAACCGTAGCTGTAGCATCCGACGATTCGGCATGTTCGGCGAGCATCGCATCAACCGCCACAGAGCCGCAGGTCCAAGGTTGTCACCAGTCTCCTTGCCGGATCCGCTCGTCGGACACGATCCCGTAGACGTACCGCCCAGAACGTTCGGGGCATTGTGGAATCTCCGACGGTCCCACGATCGGCCATGCCTCCAGCGCTGACCTGATCTCGTGCCACTGCACGTTGCGCCGGCTCTCGACGATGACCAGGGTGTAGTGGTTGGTCCGGTAGGTGAAGGGCTTGCCGGTCTTCGTGTAGAAGACCTCGCCCTGGTGCTCCTCGATCCGAGGCCTCGCCGTCTCCATGTTGGGACCGACCGGCACCGGCTCGGGCGGAGGTGGCGGCGGCACTGGATGCCCTGCCCACCGGAGCCGTTCCTCCGGCGTTGGCTCCCGGCTAATCCGATGCCAGGATGCGCTTCCCGGCACTGTGGTCGAGGTGACTGCCAGCTCTGTTCCGTCTGGCAGCACCCCACGGCCAGGCTCTCGGTAGGGCTCCGCAATCCCCATGTCACGCCGCTCATAGCCGAGCCTGCTGGCAACTGACTTCAGGGTCCCCATCTGAGTGTTCCCGACGTACGACCACTGGTCCTCGCTCGCATCGTCCGAGAACTCCACGACGCCGACAAGGTAGACCCCGTCCTCGTTCGGGTCGCCGAAGAGCTGCCGCAAGCGGTCGGGTCCAAAGTCGCCCATCATCTATCCATCCACCCCTGCATCGCCGCTGTCAGATTCTCCGTCGATCAATGCGATCACACCCTCCCTTGCGGCTGAGTCGCGTGCTGTGCCATCCGGGACCCGATCACAGCCACCCTGCTGAGCACCTCGGCGGCTTCCTTGAGTGTGGTTGAGGGCGGCAGCACGAAGCGCGCGCCGAACTCCACTTCACCGCTGAGCTTGGCCTGCTTCTCGCCGTAGCCAGCGCCGAGGAACGCTGGAGCGCCGAGCGCCTTGAGTCGAGCCACGCCATCCTTCTCCCACTGCAAGGTCTTGCGCGGCGGATGGGGTTTCCACGGAATCCACTCCTCTTGGGCGAGGTACTCCTGCCAGAGCAGCGCCAGGTGATCCCAGTCGTAGGCCTTGGAGGAGGTGACTCGCTGCTGCACGAGGAAGAAGCGGAAGTCGACCCCGCGAAGCCCGCTGCTGTCGACGAGCTTGCCAACGTCCTGAGTCGGCAAGCTCTCGGTGGCTTCCCAGCGGACGGTGTAACTACTGCCCGGAATCGGGGCGTCCACGATCGCGACGTACAGACCACCGGAGTCGATCTCCCGGATGGACTTCGATGAGCCGCCGGGTAAGGCGACGTTGTCGTACATATGGGCAGCCCGAAGCCGGAGGGCGAGGTACAGGTCGATACCGTCGATCTGATTCCAGACGGTGTGGCCATCCAC
This sequence comes from Streptomyces sp. NPDC003016, assembly GCF_053591455.1. NCBI lineage: Bacteria > Bacillati > Actinomycetota > Actinomycetes > Kitasatosporales > Streptomycetaceae > Streptomyces > Streptomyces sp. NPDC003016. The sequence continues at coordinate 29,343 of NZ_JBSFTV010000043.1, read as the reverse complement.
CTCCGGCACCTGGGACTCGATGTGGCTCGTCCAGGCTGTAGCGGTCGTCGCGGCCCACGGCACTGGGGACGAGGCGAAGGGAGCGATGAGCTCCTCCCAGGTGAGATTCTGCCAGTCCTGGGCATGGGTGGTGTCGAGGCGGACGCGCTGAAGCGAGACCGCCACGAACCGGCAGTCGTCTCGGTCCTCCTCGGCGACGTATCTGTAGTACCGCTCCAGTTGTTCAATTCCGAGGCCGGCAAGCAGCTTCACTTCGACGACAGCGACAACCTGACCGTTCGTCTCCACCACCAGGTCGGGGCGATCCGATGCCTTCCGGCCCCGCGACTTCGAGACCTCCCGACGGACCTGGAGCGGGCCAACAGCGTTGATCCCGAGGACGGAGCGGGTGATTGCCTGGTCGGCATTCATGAGGGTGGCGAGTAGATCGCTCCACGCGTTCTCGCTGTTGATCGAGAGCAGGAAGCGAAGGTCCGGAAGACTACTCACTCGCTGTCCTTTCCCAGCTCCGCGTCGATGTTGAGCACGCGCATCCCGGACTGCGACTGCGCGAGGAGCACCGCAGCGTTCTCGGCAAGGCGACGGGCGGACTTGAGCCGCAGGTCCAGCTCGACATGGTCACCCCAGCGGACTGACGTTGCGATGGCGAATGCGATCGAACCACCGGACTCCAAGTGGCCGACGATCTCCTTGTGGATGCGGCGGCTGGTGCGCTGACTAGAGCGATCCGTCTTGGCGTTGCGGTAGTTGCTGGCTCGCCTGGCCAGCTCCACGGACTCCCCGATGTAGAGCACGCGGATGCCGTCGTCGTCCACACCGAAGTCGTAGCGGTAGAGCCCTGGCGCTCGCGGGAGTCCGGGAAATCTCGGCAGGCCGGCTTCGTCCAGCGTGATCGGGCCCGCGCTCAGCCACGAGAACGCAACGCGGACGTCGAGCGCCTCCAGTTCCTCGAGCTCGGACTCGTCGAAAGGTCCACGATGAGTCGCGCCGGTCAACCGCGGGATTGAGCCGCTCTCGGTGGCCAAGGAGCCGGCACCGATCAAGAACCCGAGGTTCTGCAGCCACCGCCGAGAGGCTTGCGACTGAAACCGGCTGCGCTTGGCACCTGTCGCAAGGGAGATGACCTGCTTGACCGGCCAATGCACACCATCTACTTCGACCCAGTACTCGCGGATCTCCTCGGGCACGTGACCAGCGAGACGCCTACGAACAAGCGTGGGCGTCAGCTCGAAGGATTCGCCATCGAGGGTGAACTGCATGGAACGGAGGTTAGCCTCAATCGTTCATGAGTTCTCATCAGTTCGCTGACGGGGACGCTGTGCGTGTGGGGTGCGGCTCTTCCGGGGGTGAGGTCGCTCCTCCCGGACGACCAGCCTCATCCCCCTGGGCCAGGTGCCCAGGTCGGGCATATCGGTGATTTCCGCGGCCCAGGCGCCGGGCCGTTCGGTGCCGCCGGCGTATTAGGGCTGGCGTCCACGCCTTCTTAGGAATCTTCAGTACGGCTTGGTGGATGCCGTCGGTGATGGTCATTCCGACGGAATAGGACAGCCACTGCCCATCAGGCGTGCACGCTGCCGCCGGAGTCGGTGCGGACCAGTGTCTGCCGCCCCAGTCGCAGAGTCTGGAGAGTTGTGCCAGGGCGAGTCGGGCGGTTTCGATGTGGTCCGCGGCGGTGTTGGAGCCTGCGTTGCCGGGCCGCAGCAGGGCGGCCACCGGCTCCCCGGACCCGGCCTGGCCGTGGTCGGCGAACGCGACGAGGGGGGCGGTGGCCGAAGGTCTTCTTCCGGGGCGCGGTGGTGTCCTGTTTCTCGGAGTGCGCGAGGGGTAGCACTCCGCCCATGTCCACGATCACCTGGCCGTCGGTGGCCGGACTGTTCGCATGGGCCAGCGCGGGCAGAGCCGGATGTTCGGCCCGGTGGCCTCCGATCCCACAGTCTCCCGTGTCATCGGCAGACTCGCTGCATCCGGCCCGAAAGCCCACGCGGCGATCCGGGACGCACGTTCCCGAGCACGGGGCGGGTCTGGGAAAGCATGCCGATGTCGGCCAGACAGCCCCCGCCGAGTGCGACGGCCAAGGCCACATCCAGCAGGATCTTCCCCGGATCGTGCACGGCCCGCAGCTTGTGCCACGGCGTGAGTGCCACCGATATCGCGGTGTTCAGAACGGACTTGCGGACCATCTCGGCCAGCAGCAGCGCCCCGGCCTGTGAGTGGAGTGTTTCGCCGTTGTTGAGGGCGAGCTCGGTGATGGCCGACAAAGTAGAGAAGCCGTATTCTTGCTGTTCAGAAGCACGTCTCGCCTACGTGACCACCCGTCGGACAACTCGCTTCATGAAAGCGCGAGGTTAGCGGTCAAACTGTGGGTCGGCGCATAACTGACCAGGAACGGAGACGCCGTGACGGACCTCCCCACAGACGGCCAGCCCATCGAAGCTGTGCCGACGGAGTACAGCGGCACCACCTTCCGTTCCCGGCTCGAAGCCGACTGGGCCCGCACCCTCGATACCCAACGCATCCTCTGGCAGTACGAGCCCGAGCGAGTCATCCTGCCGTCAGGGGCGCATTATCTGCCGGACTTCTGGCTGCCCGAGATCGGGACATGGCTTGAGGTCAAGGGACCAGCCACTCCCCGTAAGGAAAAGGCCGTCGAGCTGGGCAAGACGCGCGCCTGCCGCTGCGACGGCCCCTGCGCCTGTGCGTGGCCCGGTGGCGAGATGGTCCTCCTTGGCTGGGTCGCGGAACGCACCCACGGCGATATCAACGTGGCACGCAGCCGGTCGGGCTATGCCAGTTGGGCCGCCGCTCACGGGCCCAGCGTGTACTTCGTGTTGTGCCCATGGTGCGGGCTCAGACAGTGGATCACCCTGCGGCGTCCGTGGAAGTGCCGCGCCTGTTGCCGCGGTCTGGAAAGCGAGGAGCTGTTCCAGCCCCATGACCGTGTGCTGCCTTTCGGGAGCGGCTCGGTATGGTCGCCTGCGGACACGGCGGCCATCCGCAGGGAGATCGCCGAACAGATTGCTGAGGCAGAGGCCGCCGATTCGGGCCACTCTCGCTCGGAGGCCCCGTACGAAGAGTGAGGGCGCGGGCGCCCACTCGCGGGTGAAGGTCCACTCTCGCCCGGCACCGACTGGGCGCCGTGCTGCCGCCACGAGGCGGCGACACTTCGACGGCTCCCCAGGGGCGGTCGGTCGGGGGTGCTGAATCCGGCAGACCTGGAACAGATTCGCGCGCCCGGCGTTTTCAAATCATGGCGGCTCGAACACAACGGGCCGCTTCCGCCCCTCTCGCTGGCCTGCGTCGAACACATGGGTAGGGTCGCGGTACCCGAGCTGGAGAGGTAGCCGCATGGACCCCGAGATCGTGATCGCGCAGACGACGAGTGACGACGAGGAGCAGGCGAAGACCCTCGCCAGAGGCGCTGTTGAGAGCAAACTGGCGGCGGGCGTCCACATCGATGCGCCCATCACCGCCTTCTACTGGTGGCAGGGGAAGGTCGAGGCGGCTCAGGAGTGGCGGATCTCCTACATGACGTCGTCGGATCGCCTCCCCGCGCTAGAGGCATGGCTGCACGAGAGGCACCCGTACGACGTCCCCCAGTGGGTCACGCTGCCTGTGACCGGAGGGTCGGAGGCGTACCTGTCCTGGGTCGTCGACGAGACGCGCCCGGGGTAGAGGTCTCCACTACAGCGCCTCGCTCTCGCCGAGCCTGTGCGCTTCGACGCTTCACAGCGTCGCGAACGTCAGCAGGTGGCTGGCCAGGTCATGCTCAGTGTCGGGGAGCCCGGCAGCGATGGCCTGAGCCCGCTGCCGGCCCATGGTGTTGGGCTTCGACTCCGCCGCTGCGGCGAACTGGTGCGCCACGTAGGCCCCGCGATCTGTGTCGCCGCCGCGCAGAAGGGCGGACGCCAGGTCACCCAGGACGACCACACCGGACTCGGGCAGTTCGCCGCCGAGGCGCTCGACTGCGGAGTCGGCCGTGGCGGTCAGCTCCTGACGCTTGAGTTCGCCGTAGACCGAGAGGGTTAACGAGTCCATGCGGTATGGCGTCACGAAGCGGACCCACGCCTGCTCGCTCATATGGTCGGCGAAGTCATAAGCGAACTTGGCCTGGTCGAGAGCACGAAGGGCGCCAGCGTCATCGCCTGACTGGGCGGCTTCCTCCGCGTACCGGCCCAGAGCCCACGCTGCGGCGGTTGCGTTGCCACGTCCGCGTACGTCCTGAGCTGCCTGCGAAAGCATCTCCAGCGCCTTCGCTGGGCTGGGGGCACCGTAGCTCGCGTAGCCCAGAGCGAGAGCGCGCAATGGGGGGTGTCCAGCCTTCTTCGCGCACTCCGAGGTCACTCCGTAATAGGAAGTGGCCTTGTCGTGCTCGCCGAGGTCCCAGGCGACCCACCCAGCAAGAGCGGCAGTCTCCCCGGCCGCGATGGTCAGGGCTCGCTCGTGGGCTCCGGCGCGGGGAAGGGCTGCGGTGATCGCGTCCAAGTGCGCCTCGACGCGGGACTGCAGGCTGAGCGCGCTCTCGTTCAGCTCGTCCACGTGCAACCGGGCCGCATGATCAATAAGCACCCCCGCTGACTCAGGGTCGATCTTGGAACCCTTGCTGAGTGCATAGGCCAGCCGGCCCCACGGCTCGGCAGCCGCAGCCGCACCGATGACTGCGCCTCCCAGCAGCGTTCGGCGTTTCACGTCGTCCAGGTCCTCCGCTTCGGCCTTGTTCTTCTCTCGCCGCCTGGCGCGGGCGGCTTTGGCCTCGCGCAGCAGTGGCTCCAGCGGGACGCCGCAGGCCAAAGCGATGTTCCCCAGGGTGTGGTCCGTCGGCACGTTGGCACCGTTCTCGTACCGATTGACCTCTCGGCGGGTCATCGTTGCCCGGCCGGAAGCGGCGTTGATCGCACCGGCCTGCTCGTCCTGCGTCCGATTCGCGTTACGCCGCAGGTGACGGAGCAGCTCGGCAAATGGATCCACTGCCATGAGTCTGACCCCTATCCGTGGGAGAAAGCCAATACTCCCCTCAACTCCCCCCTGATTTTCCCCCTTGACAAAGATTTCCCCCCTCCGGTTTCCCCTGTTCCGGATCGCGCAGCCACGGTGCGATGTGCGCATGACCACGCACCGGACAGCAACGCCACCCCGCCCTGGGGGTGACGACAGTGGCGCCCATGTCGTCGGCGCCGCGACCGCTCGGTGTCCGCTGGCCTCTCACGTCTTCGAGATGGCCATGGAGCCGATGGATGTGCACGTTGCTCAAGCACGACGAACCACGGCCACCGTGCTGAAGCAGTGGTCGTTGCCGGACGCGCCGGCAGAGGACGCCCGGCTCGTCATCTCGGAGTTGGTGTCCAACGCGATCATCCACGGTTCCGGGGATGTCCGACTGCGACTGCGACACGACAACCACGAGCTTCGAATCCGAGTCACCGACGACAGCACCGCACCGGCGAGGCGACGACGTGCAAGTACCGCCGGCCTCGGTGGTCGAGGGTTGCACCTCGTCGACTGCCTGTCGCTTCGATGGGGCGTCGCGGACGGCGGCCGAACTACGTACGCGGTCATCCCCACTCTCACGGAGGCACCCCCATGTCGCCGCACGACGCAGTCAAGCACGGAGCCGACGTGTTGAGCCTCGTTGCCTTCGACCGGGGTCGTGGGAAGCACACGGGCGGTGGGTCGCCGATTGCTGGCGATGACCACCCGAGATGGCCCCGCACCCCTCTCCGAGTGAAGCGCCAGTCCCGAGCTGGCCAACTCCAAGGCATCCGTGAGCACTTCTACCGACAGGCCGTCGACACGCAGGACGATCAGCCGCTCCGCGTGCTGGCGTACAGCTTGGTACCGAGTCCGAGAACCCGACCTGACGAGGACTGGGGGACGCTACAGGCTGAGGCCGACCAGCTCGGTTACGAGATCGCCGCCCGGCTCCACGATGTGGCTGTCCCGGTGACCACGACGTACTTCCCGGCATCCAGTGCGAGCCAGGGCATCTACACGCCGCCTTGGGATCGACCTGGTTGGGGGGAAGCCGAGCGGCAGCTCCGAGAGGGCTTGGCCGACGGCGTGATGGTCCTCGACCGGCACAACATCAGCTCCGATGACGACGAGTACCACGCCGTGATCAAACATCTGGGCGAGCACTGCCGGGCGTTTCTCCACCTCGTGATCTCCGAGGAGCCCGTCGCGCCGACTTGAAGGCGTCCACTGCGCTGGATGGACAGGAAGGGCTGGGGCTGGCGGCAGATCAGCGCCCAGATCGCCCTGATCGCCACCGTGAGCGTCGCGCTCGCCTTCACCTTCAAATACACCTGACCGAGGGCTGACCATGACTTTCGAGGGACACACCGATCGTGCGCCGCGCCTCCTGCCGCACCGCGAGCAGGGCGAAGCGCTCCTCGCCATCCGGGAGGCCGCCCCGTCGGCGCCCAGCGAAGAGGGCATCGATCTCTTCGCCGTGCCCGCCGGTGAGGTTCAGGGGCGTGGCTTCAACCTCTCGCGCTTTCACCGGCTCTCGCGCCTGCCGGCCGCGCCGAACAGATCGGTCTCGCCTTCGGCTGACGGCCCGCCGGACGCGGCCTGATTGGCCCGGCCCGGTACCCCGAGTTGGAACTCGAACCGGCCTTGGCCCTATGAGGCGCAACAGCCACCCCTGACGAGAGGATGATCATGACCGTTCCCACTTACGGATCGCCACCGGCTCCGGTCGCGCTGAGCGACCACAGGTCGCGCGCTCTTCTCCTCGACCTCGACGGCGTCCTGCTCGACACGCGTCCCGTGATGCGGAAGGCGTGGCAGAGGGTCCAGGAGATCCATGGCGTCGCGCTCCCCTTCCGCGATTACGAACGCCACCTGGGCCGCGAGTTCGGGGACATCATGCAGCGACTGGGCGTGACCGACACCGAAGCGGTCCGTCAGACGTACGAGGCAGAGTCCGTGGCCACCGCGCACCTCGTGCAGGAGTTCTCCGGCATCGTCGAGACGCTCCACGCCTTCGTGGCCGCCGACTGGCGGCTGGGCGTCGTGACGTCCAAGCACGTCGACCGGGCGGCCCCGCTCCTCGCGCGCCTCGGATGTCCCTTCGCAACCATCCGCACGCCCGCCGGAGCGGGCCGGACGAAGCCGGCCCCGGACCCGCTCCTCCTGGCGCTGGTCGACCTGGGAGTCGACCCAGCCGCCGCCGTCTACGTGGGTGACATGGCGGTCGACCAGGAGTCGGCCGCACGCGCCGGCGTCCCCTATGTACACGCTGCATGGGGCTACGGGCAGCCGACGGTTCCCGACCCCGAGACGGCCACTTCGCCAAAGGAACTGCTGAGCCTCCTCCTCTCGGCCAAGCAGCTCGTCGAGGGGAGCACGGTGTGAGTCCCCGCACGACTGGCGGCCTCGGCTTGGTCCGCTCCTCCAACGACGGAAAGCCGACGTGGACTCTCGTCGGAACCGGCGCCCTGGCGCACGCGCGAACCGACCACGTCCACACCACGGACCTGGAAGCGACGACCGTCGACAAGCAGTTACTGCGCTCCGGCGTCGAAGACGTCATGGCCGCCCTCGACCACTACAGCGCCACACTGGCCTCCACCCCGGGCGGAGCCGGCTGGCTCCACGTCCAGCACGTCCCCGTGCGACGCTTCGTCGCCGAGATCGTGCGCAAGCTCCTGGCCCTGAACGCCTGGGCACCGTTCGCCTCGACCCCAGGGCCCCTGACCCTGGCCCCGTACGAAGGACTCGTGGGACTGCGTTCGAGCAGCTCGCGTGAGTACCTGGCCTACACCGTGACGTGGTCCGGCGTCGCGTACGTGCTCGGTGCTGCGGCACCGCACAACCCGACCCGCTTCGCCCAGCTCCGCAACCGCGCCCGGACGAGTACGGCGAACACGGAGCCGAGTCCGCTCCCCTCGGATCTCGGACGGCAGGACGTTCTGGCGCTGTCGTGGACCTCCCGCCACGCTGCCACGCTGACCCCGGTTCTCGCCGAACTGGCGCGCGGCGGGCAGAGGAGTCTCCTGCTCGATCTCGCCACTGATGCCGCCGAGCGGTGCAGCGCGGGATCGGTCACGGGTATCGAGCTGCGCTCGGCTCCGAGCGACCTCTTCACCCTCTCCGGCACCGCCGAGGGCCTCCACCGTCCCGACGACGAGCACGTCGTCCAGGTGGGAGGTCACGGTGTCCAACTTGCCCGGCTCGTACGACTCTTGTCCGTGCTCTTGGAGACCAGCGGGGGCTGCACCCAGCCGTCGTGGCGGACGATGGTGCGGGCGGAGAGCTGGCTCGACGACATGCTGTCGACCACCCGGCCGCACACCGTCCTGCTGAGCAACGACACCAGCCCCCTGGGTGTGCTGGCCGCGCACGCCGCCGAGCGGCACGGGGCGAACTCGGTGCACGTCCAGCACGGGGCGTGGACGGCGGAATCGGTCGTCTGGCCGGCCCTGCACAGCCGCGACATCGTCGTCATGGGCGAGCAGGACCTCGCCCTGGGCAGAGAGTGGGCGCGCCACCCCGAGGCCGAGGTGCATGTACTCGGGCAGCCCCGCTTCGACGTCCTCGCCGGCCTGAGCCGCCAGGCGCAGCGGCGGTACCTGGAGAAGCTGCTCGCTCCGGGGGGCCGGCGTGCGCCGACCCGGATTGCGGTGTGGGCCTGCCAGCCCTTCAACCCCGATCACCTCAAGTCCCACGCGGACCTCCTCCTGGACGGGCTCGCCGAGGCGGACGGCGACTGGGGGCTCGTCATCGCTCCACACCCGGCGCAGGGAGCCGACGTCTTCAACGCTCTGGTGAAGCGGGCCGGCGGGACGCCCGTCGCGGTGACCGATCCCCGGGTCGGAGCACGAGGCTGCCTCGCCGGCGCTGACGCAATAGCGAGTGCGTACTCGACGTGCGGGATCGAAGCCGCGCTGCTCGGCATCCCGGTCCTCGAAATCGGCCCGCCGGGCGAACGCACCTTGAGCCTGACCGGTCACGGACTGGCGACCCGGTGCGAGGCCACTGGTGACGTCGCCGAAGCGCTCTCCGGCGTGCGCGGGGGCCCTACGCCGATCCCGCGGGCGGCCCTGGACGCGGTCTGCCGGTGGCGCGGCGACAGTGCCGCCCGGATCGCCCGGCTCATCACCGACCGCGCCACCTCCGGCCCGAGGGCCGACGACTCCACCCACCACCACCCGGGCGCCGCTGCGTCGCCCCAGGACGAAGGAGCATCCGTCCGATGACATCCCTCACGGCCGACAGCATCGCCGAGCTGTTCTCCGGCGCCGTCACGCTGGCCAAATCCGGCGAGAAGATCAGCCCCCGGGGCATGGCCACCCACGAAGTCCGCGACGTGCACCTGCTGCTCACCCAGCCGCGTGCCCGCCTGCTCTACGCCCCGCCCGCCCGCATCGTGAATCCGGCCTTCGCCGTCGCCGAAACGGTCTGGCACCTGTCCGGATCCGACGCCCCGTGGATCTTCGACTACAACAACCGGCTGCGGCAGTTCGCCGACGACGGCGTCCTTCTGGGGGCGTACGGACCGAGGATGCGGAACTGGGGTGGCAAGGTCGACCAACTCGCTCGCGTCGTGGAGATCCTCCAGGCCGACCCCGACTCCCGGCGAGCCCTGATCCAGCTCTACGACCCGGCCCAGGACGCCGCCGGACACAAGGACGTGCCCTGCACCCTCGGGTTCCGGTTCCACCTGCGCGCCGGCCGCCTGCATATGGCGACCATGATGCGCGGCCAGGACGTATGGATCGGCATGCCATACGACGTGTTCTTCTACACCGTGCTGCACGAGCTGGTCGCCGGATGGCTCGACGCGGAACTCGGCGAGTTCCACCTGCACATCGGCTCGCTGCACATCTACGACGAGCACATCGAGCAGGCCGACGCGCTGACCTCGCTCTCGGCGAGCGAAATCATGCCCGACCTGCGAACGCCCTGGACGGGATTCTCCGGCCTGCTCGACCAGGTCGAGGCCCGCGACGTGACCGGCCATCCCGGCTGGGACGCGATGGCCGAGACGCTGCGCAGTTACCGGCTGTGGAAGGACGGCAAGCGCGAGCAGGCGTGGCGGGCGGCCGACGCGATCGACGGGCCCCTCGGCCAGGCCCTCACCGCCTGGTACGGAGAGCTGGAGCGGCGCTCGACCAATCGCGCCGCGACGGCCGGGGCAAGGTGACCGCCGCCATGAAGCGCACCCCCTCCGTCGTCCTCGGCCTGTGCTCGTACACCCACGACTCGTCGGCCGCTCTTCTCGTGGACGGTGAACTCGTCGGCTTCGTCGAGGAGGAACGCCTCACCGCGCAGAAGCACACCAAGCTCTACCCGGCCCGCGCCGTGGGATGGCTCCTCGACCAGGCCAAGCTGAGCGCCAGCGAGGTGGACGCCGTCGCCTACAACTTCCAGCCCGTCCGCTACCTCGCCGAGTCGCCCGCCGCCCTGCGCATGGCGCTCTCGCCGATGACCCGCGACCGCAGCCTGGCCCGCGCCCACGGGTTCGCCAAGGTCGCTCTGCGGACCCGGCTGCGGCTGCGCGTCCTTGGCAGTCAGTTCCCCTCGGCCCGCGTCACACCGGTCCTGCACCACCGAGCCCACCAGCTCACGGCCTTCGCCGCCTCCGGCTGGGAGGAATCCGCCGTACTCGTGGTCGACAGCCTCGGCGAGCGGCAGACCACCACCATCGCCCACGGCCACGGCATCCAGCGCCCCCGCCTCCAGCCCTTGGGAGCGATCAACGACCCGGCCTCCCTCGGGTACGTGTACGGCGCCGTCACCGAGCACCTGGGCTGGAGGCGTGGCGACGAGGAAGGCACCGTCATGGCGCTGGCCGCCCTCGGCGACCCCGCCCGCTTCCGGCACCTGTTCACCACGGCCGTCCGCACGACGGCCACGGGCTTCCGCATCCAGCCCGGCTACTTCCCGACGCGCACCCTCACCTCGGGATACCCGAGGACATCCCGGCGGTTCGTCGCCGAGACCTGCCCCGAGCGGCACCCGAGCGAGCCGCTCACCGACGTCCACCGAGACCTGGCAGCTGCCCTCCAGGAGCGGACCGAGCAGGTGATGGTTCACCTCGCCCGCCGCGCCCGTGTGCTCACCGGCTCCCGGCGCCTGTGCGTGGGCGGCGGCGTCGCCACGAACTGCGTCAGCATCGGGAAGATCATTGAGGCTGACATCTTCGACGAGGTGTTCGTCCCGCCGGCACCCGGAGACGCCGGAACGGCCATCGGGGCAGCCCTCGCCGTGCACGTCGATGGGCGCAGCCCTCGCCCGGTCGCCGGTATCGCCCGCCACTGTTACCTCGGCCCCTCCTACGAGGACCAGCCCCTCGACCTGACCCCCTGGCCCGGCCTCCACCAGAAGACCCTCGGCATCGAGACCGCCGAGTTCCTCGCCGACCAGCTCGCCCACGGCATGATCGCCGGACTCTTCCAAGGAGGAGTCGAAGCCGGACCGCGCGCCCTGGGCAACCGCTCGATCCTCGCCTCCCCACTGGAGCCCGGCGTCGTCGAGCGGCTCAACGCCACCGTGAAGTTCCGCGAGCCGTTCCGGCCCTTCGCCCCCGTGGTCCCCGCCGAGCGCGCCGCCGAGTTCTTCACCCTCGGCCAGCCGGCGCCGTACATGTCGATGGCCTCCGGGGTGACAGACCTGACGCGCGAGCGGGTGCCGGCCATCGTGCACGCCAACGGCACCTCCCGCCTGCAGACCGTCACCCGGTTGCAGAACCCGTTCATGCACGCGGTGCTGACCGCCTTCGGCCGCCGGACCGGCGTACCCGTGCTGATCAACACCTCCCTCAACGTCAAGGGCAAGCCGATCTGCGGGACGCCCGAGATGGCCCTGGACTGCCTGGCCAGCTCCGGCCTCGACGCCCTGCTCCTCGAAGGGCGGTGGATCACCAAATGAAGATCGGGTACAGCTTCTGGGGCTTCCTCGGCAACGGCGTCACCGACACCCCCGACGGAGGCCGCAGCCACCGCCGCCCCTTCATCGACGCCCTCATTGCCCGCGGTCACGAGATCGTCTTCCTCCAGCCCGACCGCGACCGCCTCGAAGCCGACGACGACCTCGGCGGCGCGTACACCTTCGACGACGGCCTGCCCGGCATCGACGCCCTGTTCCTGGAGTGGCGCTGGGCCATCCCCGGCCGCAACACCACCGTGTGCGGCAGCGGGGGGCACACCTGCGACCTCCACCGGCAGGCCCAGCTCATCAACCACTACACGGCCCGGTCTCAGACGCCCACCGTCATCTGGGACAAGGACCGCACCCTGCGCGCCGAGAGCGTGTGGCGCCGTACGGCCCACACCCGCGTCTGCGAGGCCGCGCTCGCCCCGACGCTCGGCGCGCACTCGCTGCTCTTCCCCGTCGCCGAGGACCTCCTTGCCCAGGCCGATCCCCTCATCCTGGCGGCGCGGCCTCGGGATCTCGCGCTCGGCTACGTGGGCAACCAGTACGACCGCGACGAGCCCTTCGACCGCTTCTTCGCCCCGGCCGCCGCCCGCGTCGAGCACGTGGTCGCCGGGAAGTGGACGAAGACCGGCCGCTGGCCGCACGTCCGCTTCGCGGGCCGGATCCCGTTCGAGGACGCCGCCGCCGTCTACGGCCGGTCCCTGGCCACGGTGCTCATGCTGCCCGAGCGGTACGCCGCCGTCGGGCAGATGACCCAGCGCATCTTCGAGGCCGTGCTCGCCGGCTGCCTGCCGCTGGCCCCGGTGGACATCCGCTTCGCCGACCGGTTCGTCCCGAAGGAACTGGTCGTGCGCTCCGGCAGCGACGTGCTCGAACGCCTCTCCTACCTGCGCGAGATCGCCGGCACCGAGCAGCACGCCGCCCTAATCGCCACATGTGTGGACCGGCTGCGCCTGTTCGGCCTGTGCAAGCAGGTCAACACCTTGGAGTCCGTCCTGCACGGCCTCCTCCAGGTCACAGCGGCCGAGCGGGGAGCTGCCTGATGCAGACCGCTCGATCGACCACGGCGCGCGGATCCTCCGGGCGCGTCCCGGAGGATGGGTCCGCCGGACACCCGAACCTCTCTACGCTGGAGCACCATGAAGAAGGTCGCCATCGTCGGCTGCGGAGGCAGCGGCAAATCCCACGTGGCCCGCGAACTGGGCAGGATCCTCGACGCCCCGGTGACGCACCTGGACGCCGCGTTCTACGACGACGAGTGGAACGCGCTGCCCATGGACAAGTTCACCGACGTGCAGCGCGAGCTGGTCGCGCAGCCGCGGTGGGTGATCGACGGCAACTACAACTCGACGCTGCAGGTACGGCTCGAAGCCTGCGACACGGTGGTCCTGATGGACGTGTCGACCGTGGCGGCGCTGTACGGGATCTTCTCCCGGCAGATCCGGCACGGGGCCGGGCACAAGGGCAACGGGATTCACAACCGCATCCACTGGGGCGTGATCAAGTACGTCGCCACGTACCGGCGCAAGATGCGACCCCGCGTGATGGCGAAGATCGAGAAGTTCGGCTCCGGCGCCGATGTGGTGCTGCTGGCCAACCGGCGCCAGACGCGCCGCTGGTTGCGGAAGGTCGCCGCCGAGCAGTCCTGACCGGTCCGCGCCCCCGGTCAGGGGGTGCGGCATGAACGAGCCCAACCCGTTCCTGGACCCCGCCCGGCAGCGGGAGCTGTACGGACACGCCTCGCGGCTGGCCGGGCGGACCAGCGCCCTGATGCGTGCCAAGACCGCCGGACACCCGGTGCCCGAGACGATCGTCAGCCTGGTACAGACCCACCACGCCCGGCCCGACCGGCTCGGCGTCGTGCTCGACATCGGCTGCGGTCGCGGTACGAGCAGCCTCGTCATCGCCGAGCAGCTCCGGCCCAAGCGCGTCGTGGGCCTGGACGCCGCCCCCTCCCTGCTCGCCCAAGCCCGCGAGCGCGCCAAGGACCTGCCCGACAGCACGGTGGAGTTCGTCGAAGGCGACTTCCACGACCTCTCCCTGCCCGACGGGTCGAGCGACATCGTCGTCGCGGCGTTCTGCCTCTACCACTCGCCGCGTCCCGAGGACGTCGTCGGGCAGATCGCCAGGGTCCTCGCCCCTGGAGGTCTGGCCGTGCTCGTCACCAAGGGCCTCGACAGCTACCGGGAGATGGACCAGCTGGTCGCCTCCGCCGGCCTCGATTCGCGTGCCGCCCAGCGCGAGAGCCTCTACACCGCAGCCCACAGCGGCAACCTCGCCAACGTGGTCGCCTCCTCGCTCGACGTGATCGCCGTCCTGGACGAGGAACACGTCTTCACCTTCGACAGCCACGACCACACGGCGCAGTACCTGGCCACCAACCCCAAGTACGACCTGGCGCCCGGCCTGTACGGCAACCCCGGTGCCCTGGCGGCGACCCTGCACGAGTTCCTTCCCGACCGGCCGCTGACCACCCGGTCCCGGATCACCTTCGTCGTCGCCCAGCCGAAGGAAGAGAGGAGAGCCGGCATGAGCCCCGCCCCGTTCACCAAGCACTACGCGGAACCCGAGCGCGCGGCGTGCGCGGTGCGCCACTACCGGTGGCTCACCGCGCACGCCAAGCCGCTGCGGCAGCCGGCCCTCCACACCGCCGGACCGCGGTTCCTGACGTTCGAACGGATCGAGGGCCGCCCCGTACGCCCCGAGGACCTTCCGCGCATGGCGGAACTGCTGGGCCATGCCCACGGTGCCGCCTGGGCCAGCGACCTGCACTCCGCATCGCTGGACACCCCGCACCACTTCCAGGACGGCACGCAGTTCGACGACTACCTCGGTCCCCGGAGGATCGCTCTGCGGCGACGCCACGAGCAGGGCTACCTGCCGAACAAGACGGCGCTGCACGCGATGCTCGGCCTGCTGGAAGCGACCGCCGAGGGACCTTGCGCCTTCTATAAGGACAGCAACCCGCGGAACTTCATCATCACCACGCAAGACATCGTCGCCGTCGACACCGACGACCTGTCCCTCGCCCCGCTGGGCTACGACCTCGCCAAGCTCATCGCGACGCTTCACCTGACCTACGGGCCGCTCACGGACCAAGCCGTCACCACCGCCCTGCTCGCGTACAACGCGGCAGCCCGACGCCACGACGCCCGGCTGGGCACCACGGACCGGGGACAGCTCGACAGCTTCCTGGGCCTGCACGCCGTGCTCACCGCCCCGTACGTCGGCCGCAACGGCTACCGCTACAGCCTGCCCCTCCGTTTCAGCCACCGAGGAGCCTCATGATCACCACCGAACTCGTCTTCGTCCGGCACGGCCAGGCCCAGTGCAACGCCGACGGCCTCGTCGGGGGCCCGCGCACCTGCACCGGCCTGACCAACCTCGGGTACGCCCAAGCCGAGCAGGCCGCGCGCCGCCTGGCCACCGAGCATCTGAAGAAGCCCTTCGACGTGATCTACACCGGCCCGCGGATCCGCCTCGTCCAGACCGGCGAGATCATCGCCCAGACGCTCCAGATCCCCGTGCACCACGACGACCGACTCGACGGCCCGGTCCACGGCGACGCCGACGGCCAGCCCTGGGACGCGGTGAAGACGGCCGCCGACGGCGGGCCGCACGCCCACCCCGACACGCCCTGGGCCAACGGCTCCGACACCTGGAACGGGTTCCTGGAGCGCGCCAGCAGGAACCTGAGCCAGCTCATCGAGGAGAACCATGGCAAGCGCGTCGTCTTCGCCGCCCACGGGGAGACGGTGATCACCGCCCACACCCTGCTGCTCGGCATCCCGATCGGCTCGCCGGCCGGATTCACCCACAACCACGCCTCCATCACCCGCTGGCAGCACCACCGTAACCGCCTGGGTCAGACCCGCTGGATGCTCGACCGGCACAACGACACCGAGCACCTCAGTCTCCTCACGCCGGAGCCGACCCCGTGATCGCGACCTCGGACGACCCCCGGATACGACTGGCGCACCACCTCCTTGGCGCGGTCGACATCGCAGCGGACCCCGCTCTCCCGCCCCGCGTCGTACGCCTGGTGGCCGGCGACGGGCGTCAGTTCATTGCGAAGCAGCACGCGGAGCGAGACCGGTACGCCGGAGAACTCCACGCCTACGGGGCGTGGGTGACCCATCTGAGCGGCCATGCGCCGGAGTTGGTCGGCCGGGACGACGCCACCCACACCCTGCTGCTCACCGCACTCGCAGGCGACCGCGCGGACACCGTCGCTCCGGGCTCGCCCGAGGAGGAACTGGCCCACCACGAGGCCGGGCACGTACTCGGCAAGCTGCACCGAGCCACCGCCATGCCCCAGGGCGGAGCCGTCGGCGTCTCGCTCGCCGAGCGGTTCCAGCGGTGGATCGACCGGGCCGTCCACGCCGACCTGCTCGACGCGGCCGAGGAGAACCTGCTGAAGCACCACGCGGTGATCCTGGGCACCAGCCACATGGACAGCGCGATCTGCCACCTCGACTACCAGCCGCGCAACTGGCTGCTCGGCGACACCTTCGGCATCTACGACTTCGAGCACATGCGACGCGATGCCCGGGTCCGCGACTTCGCCCGGCTCGAATTCCGACGCTGGCAGGCCGCACCCCACCTCCGCACCGCCTTCTTCCACGGCTACGGGCGCCCACCGAACGACACCGAACGACGCCTCCTGGAGTCCTTCGGCGCCATCGAGGCGGCCACAGCCCTGGTCAAGGGCCACCAGGAGGACGACGCCGCCCTCAGCGCGCACGGCAGAACCGTCCTGTCCCGGCTCACCTGACCTACCCCTTCGACGACACCTCTCTGGAGATCCCCGTGCCACAGCACGAGCAGCCCCCGACCAACGCTGCCCCCCGACGGGCCGTGGTGACCGGCTCCGCCGGATTCATCGGCTCCCACCTCGCCCACGCCCTCGTCCAGGCCGGCACCACCGTGATCGGCGTGGACCGCCGAGACCCGTCCACCGACCCGACGGCCGCCGCCAACCTCGCCGCGCTGCGAGGACGCCCGGGATACCACCACGTCACGGCCGACCTCCTCCACTGCGCGATCGACCCGCTCCTGATCGACGCCGACGCGGTCTTCCACCTCGCCGGCATCCCCGGTGTACGGCCCTCCTGGGGGCCGCAGTTCGGCGACTACCTCGCGTCCAACGTGCTGGCCACCCACCGCGTCCTCGAAGCCTCCACCCGGATCGGCGTCCCCCGACTGGTCGTCGCCTCCTCCTCCAGCGTCTACGGTCCGACCGACGGCGACGCGAGCCTCGAGACCGACCGCCCCAATCCCGCCTCCCCGTACGCCGTGACCAAGCTGGCCGAGGAGCAGCTCTGCCTCGCCTACGCCGAGCGCCCCGGCGGCCCCAGCGTCGTCGCCCTGCGGTACTTCACCGTCTACGGCCCCCGGCAGCGCGCCGACATGTTCACCCACCGCGCCCTGCACGCCGCCCTGACCGGACAGCCCCTGCGCCTGTACGGAGACGGCCACCAGCGCCGCGACTTCACCTACATCGACGACGCGGTCACCGCCACGATCGCCGCCGGCGTCAATCCGAATGCTCACGGCCCCATCAACGTCGGCGGCGGCTCGAACGCATCGCTGCTGGACGTGGTCAACATCGCCAACAGCCTCACCGGACGCGAGATCCAGCTCCACCAGGACTACGTGCGCAACGGGGACGTTCTCGTCACGCGTGCCGACCCCAGCCGTGCGGGAGAGGTCCTCGGCTGGCAGCCGCGCGTCGACCTCCACGGCGGACTGCGCGCTCACATGCAGGCTCTGGCCGCCCCGGTGCCGGACTACAGCCGGGCCGCGTAGCCCTACGCCTCGGAACCCGAGAGGAGTGCCCATGGAAACCCCCGAGCGAGCACGGCTGGACGCCTTCTTCCGGAGGATCACCGCGCAGTTCCCCGCCGAGCAGGCGATCACGACGCTGGTCATCACCCACCTGCTCCCGGAACGACCGGCGTTCTTGCACGCCATGACCGCGGTGTCCACGATCGGCGCCGTCCTCCCCAAGCCCCGGTCGATCCACCAGCCGACCCTCGACACCGTCCGCCGCACCCTGCCGGTCCACGACCTGAGCCGGGAGCGGTTCACCGACGAGACCCAGGCCCTGCACTACCTGGAGGACACGGCCGGCGGCCAGGACATCGTCCTGGTCGACATCGGCGGGTACTTCGCGGCCAGCCTCGACACCCTCGTGAACAAGTTCTCCGGCCGCATCCTCGGCGTCGTCGAGGACACCGAAAACGGACACCAGCGGTACGCGGCTCTCGGCTCGCTGCCGTGCCCGGTCGTGTCCGTGGCCCGCTCACCGCTCAAGGACTGCGAGGACCACCTCGTCGGCCGGTCCATCGTGTTCTCGACCGACGCCCTCGTCCGCGCCCGCGGGGACATCCTCACGAGCCGCAGCGCCTGCGTCATCGGCTTCGGCAAGATCGGCCGCTCGATTGCGCAGACCCTGCGCGCACAGGACCTGCGCGTCACCGTGTACGACAACGACGCGGTCAAGCGGGTACAGGCGCACGCCCTCGGATTCCGCACCAGCTCGTCCACCACCGAGGCCGTCCACGACGCGGAACTCGTCCTCTGCGCCACTGGCAATCTCGCCCTCCGGCACGAGGATTTCGCCGCCCTGCGCAACGGCGCCTACCTCGGATCGGTGACCTCTTCCGAGGATGAACTCGAGCTCAGCAGCCTTGATGACCTCTACGAACGCCAACCCGTCGGACCGCAGTTGACTCGATACGAGGTCACTGGCCACTACTTCTACGTCCTCGCCGACGGAGGTGCCGTCAACTTCGTGCACGGTGCCGCCGTCGGCACCTACATCCACCTCGTCCAGGCCGAGATACTCGCCGCCACCGCCGCACTCAGCCACGCGCGACTCCAGCCCGGACTGCACGAGATGCCGGCGGCCGACCGCGACACCATCGCCAGAACCTGGCTCCGCCACTTCGAAAGGTGACCTCGTTGCCTCCCTCCACCGAACACGTCCGTGCCGTCACGGAGGCGTACCTCGCCCGCCACCCGGACGAGCGCGCCTCCCTGACGATGCTGTTCGCCGTGCTCGCTGGCGCGGACGATCCCACCAGCCGCAAGACTTCCCCGCCCACGTGACCTGCAGCGCCATCCTCATCAACGGTGAACGGCACGTGCTCCACATCCTGCACAAGGCGTCCGGGAAACTGTTGGCGCCCGGCGGGCACAACGAACCGTCCGACCAGCTCCTGCGCGACGCAGCCCTGCGCGAACTGCACGAGGAGGCCGGCATCCCGCCCAGCGCCGTCGTCGCCCTCGCCGGCCACGAGGACATCCCCCTCGACATCGACGTGCACGCGATCGACGCGAACCCGTCGAAGAACGAGCCGGCCCACCACCACGTGGACTTCCGCTGGGCCTTCCACCTCGGGGCCGATCACGCGGTGACGCTGCAGGAAGAGGAGGTCGACGGCTACCAGTGGCGGCCGTTCGCGACCACCGCCTCACCCACCGTCCGCGCCAAGCTCGCCCAGCTCACCTGAAGCCCCCCGAACCCGACCACCTGGAGGACGCCGTGGCCGCCACCACAGCCCGACCGACCGACGCCGAACGGCGCCGGCACATCGCCGTCATACCCTGCCGCTGGGGTGCCTCCCGCTTCCCCGGCAAACCACTGGCCCTCCTCGGCGGGAAGCCGCTGCTCTGGCACGTCCACCAGCGCTGCCTGGAGGCCAAACGCCTCGACGGAGCCATCGTCGCGACGGACGACGAACGTATCGAAGCAGCGTGCCGCGAACTCGGCATCGACAGCATCCGTACCGGTGAGCACCTCACCGGCACCGACCGCGTCGCGGAGGTCGCCGAACGCCTGCCAGCCGACGGATACATCAATGTCCAGGGCGACGAGCCGTTCATCTCGCCGACCGCCATCAACGACGTCTCCGAAGCCCTGGAATTCGCTCCGCCCGGCACCCTCGCCGTGAACGCCTACACCGAGCTGGTCGATGTCGGCGCCGTCCTGGACCACAACGTCGTCAAGGTCGTCGTCACGGCCCACAGCGAGGCCCTCATGTTCTCGCGCCAGCCCATCCCGTACCCCAGGGGCGACCGGCCGAAGTACCTGCGCCAACTGGGCCTCTACGGCTTCACAGGCGAGGCTCTCCAGCACTTCCGGCTGCTCCAGCAGAGGCCCTTGGAGCGTGCCGAGGGAGTGGAGATGCTGCGCTTCGTCGAACACGGCCACGCCGTGCGGATGGTGCCCGTCCTGGACGACGGAGTGGCAGTAGACACTCCCGAGGATCTGGCGCGAGCCGAACGTCTCCTCGACCAGCACCACTGAGACATCCGCGCGAACGCAACCCTTCCTGTTGGACGACTCGTTGCATTTATCGGCCGTCAACTAGGTTATTTAGGCGACGGGTCAGCGAAGGTCCTCGGGCTTTCTGGGCAACGGTGCTTGGCGAGAAATGGAGTGCCTCCTGCCGCTTTTGATCTTGCTTTGCCCTAGTGATCCGTCACACCCGGGTGACCTTTGCAACACGTTCTTCTCTCATGATCACTTAATCCCCCTTGTACGCTTAGGCGCGGACAGTGCGTGCCGGTCCAGCACCGTGCGCATCGAATACGGCTCCAGCCTGCCAGCGCCTCGCGTACGCGCATTGAGGTATGGGGTCTGCAGTGAGAATGGAGCGACTATGCGTTGGCGTAGGGATCTTTCACGTCGCGCCCTTATGAGGGAATGCGAGAGGAAGCTCGCTGATCTCCCTATACCAACCCCCTTCAGCGTCGAGACGCTGGTGAGCAATATGGAAAGCGCGCTGAGGCGTCAGATCCAGTTGGTCCCACTGTACGACCCCGACGGGGGCCTAGGGACTGCGTGCGGCCTTCGGGTGAAAACTCCCGAGGCAACGATCATTCTCTATCGTCGCCGCTCAAGCAGAAATCAAACAGAACACATAATCCTCCATGAGATCGCGCATGAGTGGATGGATCACGGCACCACTCTGACGGCCGTTGAAATCGAGCGCTACGTCCCTGAGCGTATCCGGCAAGAAGTGCTTCGGCGCTACCCATCAGCCCTCATTCAAGCGCGCGTAGATTTCGACAGCCACGAGGAGAAGCAGGCCGAGCTTTCAGCGTCATTGATCAAGCGCCTGGCACGTCGCCAGTCTGCTACCGGAGACGATGTGATCAGCCTGTTGGAGTATTCGTTGGCGCATCCGGTTGCCCCGCCGCGGCGTCGGCGGTAGCTCCACAAGATCCGCAATCTCGCACTGCCCAAGTCTGCACTCTGCAGGGCCCGTGAGCGGCGACAGGTGTGGCATCTATAGATCGACTGATTCCGTGTTCGACTCCTTCAAATACTTCACTGCTGCAGTCATGACGCTGATCTCCATCTGGCGTTTCCCGGCTGTCAGGTATGGCGATGCGCATCGTAGGGCGCTCTGGGGCGGATACGCCGGATTTGCAGTGGCCCTGTGTCTATACACTCCAGCAGCAATGGACGCGGTCGATCGCATTCCGGTGGTCGATCTCAGCGCCCTGCTCCGGCACTTTGCCAGCACGGCGGCGATCATGGCGGCCCTGACCTATGTCGCCACCAGCTACGGCAAGACCGCTGAGGCGGTCGTGCCCAGGCACGTGGAGTTCTCACGGTGGGTCGCCCGAGCGTCGTACAAGGCCGGAGCCGTCGGCGTGGTGCTGCTCGCGATCCTCTTCTTTACCGTTGTTCAAAGAGATCGGCCGAGCGAGGACTTTCTCGTTAACCATGCGGGAGAATGGGGTGTCGCGGTCTACATGACCGTGTTCTATTTCTTTCCGCTAGTCACCACCGCCGTATGCGGCTATCAGTGGACGAGGGCGGCACGCCGAGCTGAGAGCACGAGCATGCGCATCGGGCTCGGTTTGATGGGTTTCGCGATGTGGATGGGGCTCGTTCACACGATAGCCAGAATTGCCATCTTGTGGAGTGCCGTAGTATTCCCGCTCAGTCAATCGACGGTGCGATTCCTGGTCGATGCCACTGCGATCTGGATGAATCTCCTTTTCGTTATCGTCGCAGTAGGGGCAAGCATCCCGACGACCCGCGCGGCTGCTGCACGATGGAAGACGTTCCGAACCCTGAACTTGATCTATCCGCTCTGGTTCGATCTAGTCGAGGCTTTTCCCGGAACAAGCCTGTACCCGCCCAGCCGACGGATCACGGAACTCTTGCAGTTCCGCGTCCCGATTGATGTTCGCTTGGACCGATGGACGCAGGATATCTCCGACGCCTGCGAGAAACTGCGCTACTATGTGCCATGCGACTTGATGTTTGCTGCGGAGGATAAGGCGTCCCCACACTCCGATCCCGAGCCTGCTGCGGAGGCATACTGGATAAAGGCTGGCCTTCTTGCCGCTAACGCGGAATCCGTCAGGCCGTCTTCGGCCACCCTGATGAGAGACAAGCCGTTCGTGGACACCGAAAGTGAAGCTGCGTGGTACGTGCGAGTCAGCACGGTCTACACGCAGATCACCGGTGACCAAGCGCGAGAAGTTCTTTTTGACTCCGAGAAGTTGGAATCGGAATCTCGGCGGTAGTTCTGGAGCACGGGGTGCGTCGGGTTGCCGTATCCGTGTTTTCGGCGTGTGCGCCCTGTCGCTCGGAGATGCGATCTTGTAAGGCTTGCGTGAGATTCGGCACCACCGGGCGTGCGGTCGCGACTGGTACCGTGGGCAAGGCGGAAAAGGAGCTTCTGCTCCGCCCTGTAAGTGCACTTCCTGGCCTGCGATGCGCAGCTTCTGCGACCGCCATGTACGCCGGGTCCGCGACGCTGTCCGGTCTGGATAGGCGTCCGAAATCTCAGCAATGGAGTTCCCCGCATGTCCAACCGCCGTACCGGCCTCATTCTTGATTTCGGAGGCGTTCTCACCACCCCCCTGCTGCCCGCTGTGTTGGCGTTCGAGCAGCGTGAAGGGCTTCCCCAGGGGGCCTGCCTCACTGCCCTGTACAAGGACCCGGAGGGCGTCCGGATCACTAGCGATCTGGAACGCGGAGTGGTGTCCCAGCGCGAGTGGAACGAGTTCGCCGGCAGGATGCTGAATGTGCCGGCGGACGGGCTGATGGGGAGGATCTTCGGCGACCTCCGTCCTGAGCCGCTGCTGATCGACGCTGCCGCCGCAGCACGCCGGGCCGGGATCAAGGTCGGCATCCTGTCGAATTCCGTGGGCCTGGAGCCGTGGGACCTGTATGCCGGCTACGAGCTGGAGAAGCTGTACGACGTCGTCGTCATCAGCGAGCACCACATGATGCGTAAGCCCGACGCCCAGCTCTTCGAGACCACGCTGAAGCTGATGGGCCTGCCTGCCGAAGAGTGCGTCTTCGTCGATGACACCGAGGCGTACGTCCAGGCAGCGGAGCAGCTCGGCCTCGCGGGAGTGCACAACCAGGACCCGAAGCAGACGGTCGCAGCCCTGTCCGAGCTGTTCGACGTCGACCTGGCCGTTTCATAGATCGGCGTCGATTCTGTCCGTGGGAAGGGACTACGGCTCGGCCTCCCCGGAGGCCGAGCCGTAGTCCCTTCGTGTATCCGGTCCGAGAAGTGTGCTGGCCCGGCCAGAGCCGAGGAGCGATAGGCGGTCAGGGATCCTCGGACGCGCCCGCAAGGCGGCGGTACCGCAACTGATCTCCCCCGCCCGCTACTAGCGGGGCTGCTCCTTGTCCTGAACCTCGGACAGAGCGTGCCGCAGCTCTCCTACGAGCCTGTTGATGTCGGCCATCGATCTCCGGGAGAGGATCTCGCTGCCGCGTGCGGCCAAGCCGAGGATGTGCCCCTGGTGAATCGAGTCGATGAAGCGAACAGCCTCCAGGAACTCCTGGACCATGGGGCTCAGTTCGGCGTCATCGCCGAACAGCCAGGCGGGGA
This sequence comes from Streptomyces sp. NPDC003016, assembly GCF_053591455.1. Classification (NCBI taxonomy): domain Bacteria; kingdom Bacillati; phylum Actinomycetota; class Actinomycetes; order Kitasatosporales; family Streptomycetaceae; genus Streptomyces; species Streptomyces sp. NPDC003016. The sequence continues at coordinate 5,587 of NZ_JBSFTV010000043.1, read as the reverse complement.
CCTGGAAGGCGTGCGCCAAGCCGGCGCGCACTTCATCCGATGCCGCGGTCTCGGTTCCGTCGCGCAGCTCGCCGATGCCCTCGGCGGTGACGGCTGCGGTCGGCGCATGCTCGTTGACGAGTCGCGCGATCTCCGCGTCGGAGAGCGCCTCCTCGCCAGTGGAACCGTACTGCAGGAGAAAGTTGATCTTTTCTCCGATCGTGCGAGGCGCGGCCTCTTGAACGCCGTATGGGGCGGTGGTGCGAATGCCGAACGAGCGATCCTGCGCCGCGAGCAGCTCCTCCTCGGTCACCCCGTACGCCGCCGCCAGCGGCTTCACATAGCTGGCGTTGAGCCTGCGCCGCCCGGACTCGGCGTTGCTCACCGGCCCCCGGCTTGCGCCGATGATTTCGGTGGCCTCCGTCACGCTGAGACCGGCGTCACAGCGTAGGAGCTGTAGGTCCGGCGGCCCGTCGTGGGGGAACAGTTCGTCGAGTGGTTCGTTGAGCGCCGTGGCGATCGCCGGCAGCTTCTCGCCCTTGGGAAAATCCTTCCCGGATTCCCATCGTGCGACGGTGGCACCGCTGACGCCCACCAGTTCGCCCAGCTGCCTCTGGTGCATGTCCCTGCGTCGGCGGACAGCACGCACGCGGCTGCCGTCGAACTGGCGAGGGGGCACTGGGACTCCTGGTGCGAGGTGGCGATGGGCTCGGTGTCGGGGTCAACTGTAAGCCAGGGTTGATGCATTTTCGAAACTGACGTACGTTTCCGTATCGCACCTGTTGATCAGGCCCGATTCTACGGTGCCGAGCCCTGGGGGACCTCTGTGCATATTCGTATGCCATAACCGCTCAGGCGACAAGCGCTTGCAGCGCTTGCCGGGCGGCATGGATCCACGTCGGCATCGCCCTCCTGAGAGCGGCCGACACGGAGTAAGACGACCGCAAACGATCTTCCGGGCAACGGGATGGACTTGTCCGCGGGGTCTACGTATGTTCGTCGTCCCACGCCGGGCAGCACCCCGGAAAGAGGCCGATGACCTGCGAAAAGGAGGCGGGACGGATGTCGGCATACGACCCGTGACCTGACCCCGAAACTGAAACCGGCGCCGAGGAGCTACCAACTCCCAAGCGCCGGGCTGGCACCCCGAGGGGCGCCAATTACACATCACGCGGGCGGCAGGGCTTCTTGCACGAGACCGCCGCACCGCGCTCCTTCGAACAACGGAGTATCGCATGCTCGCCACGCCGAGCGGAAGCCCGGCCTGCGCGGACGACGGCCGTCCGCGCCGCCTCGCCGCACAGCTCGCCGACATGATCCCGGGGGCGGCCACGATCCGGGTCAGCCTCACCGACCCGACACAGACGTGGCCTCATCTGCGCGCCGTCGTCAAGGACGAGGCCGGTAGGACCCTGGAGCTGGGCCGCCCGACCGCCAGGGTCGCGGCACGCTGGATCCTGCGGGTCTGGCCGGAGGTGGACTGGATTCGCCCCCACACCTTCTGCCTTGTCGACGCCACCCTGACCCGCAGCGACCTGGTCGCCGCTGAGCAGGGCCGCTGAGATGGCCCGGATCCGAACCGTCAAGCCGGAGGCGTTCACGTCCGAGTCGCTCGCCGAAGTGACCGTGGCGGCCGAGCGGACCTTCTTCGGCCTGCTCACCCAGGCCGACGACCATGGCCGCCACCGGGACAACGCCGCAATCATCGCGGGGCTTCTCTGGCCCCTGCGCGCCGAGCACACCTCGGTCCACGTCGAAGACGACCTCCACCAGCTCGCGAACGCCGGACTGATCTGCCGATACACCGGATGCGACGGCCGCCTCTACCTCCACATCGTGACCTGGTCCGAGCACCAGAAGATCGACAAGCCGAGCCAGTCGCGCCTGCCCTCGTGCCCGCAGCACCAGGCTGCCGACCGGTGCGCCCCCTGCAAGGGCTCCTGCTCCCGGAGGGGGAAGGGCTCGCCCACCACTTCCCGAGGACTCGCTGAGACCTCGGCGAGGGCACCCCGAGCCCTCGATCTGCCCGCCGCACCCTCCTCGACGGTGTCGGAACAGGCAGACGGGCCAAGCGCCGACCGGCAGGACGCCGCCGATGGAGCCAGCAGCGCACCCGGGCGGACCGGAGTTAAAAGTGCAGGTCAGAGGGTTGTCTCCGGCGGCTCCCCGAACCTTCCCCGAAGCCTCCCCGAAGGCTCGGCGCCTGGATCTAGGATCTTGGATCCTGGATCTCTTGTCCCTACGGGGCGCACAGCGCCCGCAGCCGGCATCTCCGCCAAGGACCTCGTCGGGGAGTACGTCGCCGGGTGCGACCAGCGTCCCCCGAGCGACGTGATCGGGCACCTCGGCCGGATCATCAAGAAGCTCCTGGACGAGGGCATCGCACCGGCGCACATCCGAGCCGGGCTGGCGAACTTCACGGCCAACCCCAAGCACCCGAGCGTGCTGACCAGCATGGTCAACGAGGCGATGAACGCTCGCCCCGGCGGTTTGGCGCGGCCGGGAATCCGGCCTAACGTGCCCGCCCACCAGGCGTGGACCAACCCGGCCAACGCTTCTGCCGCCTACGCCGAGGAGCTGTGATGCACACCCGTCACCGCGAACCCCAGCTCCTCGGCAACGAAGCCACGCTGGAGCGCATGGCCCGGATCCTGGCCGCCCGCAACATCGACCCGGCGGACGCCGCGCTGCCGGACGACGCCGAGCCCTTCTCACCGCTGGACGCTCTGCTCGCCGGGATGCCCCCGCGCTATCAAGCGGCTGTCGCCGATCACCCCACGGTCCTGGAGTGGGTCCGGAAGGTCACCGACGCGGCCGTCGCCCCCAGCCGAGGAGCCCGACGACAGGTCACCACCGGCCCTAGCTTGCTGATGGCCGGGGTCGTCGGCGCGGGCAAGACGCACCAGGCGTACGGCGCGGTCCGAGCGCTGGTGCAGAGCGGGGTCGGCGCGCGCTGGCGGGCGACCACCGCCGCCGACCTCTACGCCTATCTCCGCCCCCGGCCCGGGGTCGACAGCGAGCGGGAGCTGGCGGCCGTCAGCCGGTGCCCGCTGCTGATCATCGACGACCTCGGCGCGGCCAAGGCGAGCGAGTGGGTCGAGGAGATCACGTACCGGCTGATCAACCGGCGGTACAACTACGAACTCCCCACGCTGATCACGACCAACCTGGCGATCAAGGACCTGCGTTCCTACCTCGGGGACCGAGTCGCCAGCAGGCTCGCGCAGATGACCACCCGAGTCGAGTTCGAGGCCGTCGACCGCAGACGCCACAGCGCCGCCGCCTGACCCTCCACAGGCCACCCCGCCGGACCGCGCCCTCGCACCGCCGTCCCCCCGGGCACCTACCGCCAGCGCACCTCTCCGCCGACGCCCCTGCGCGCGGAGAGCGATCGGAGCACCCCGCATGACCAGCACGATGAATGGCCCCGCCCAGCACCGTCAGCTCGGCGACCAGACCTGGCAGGCCGACGCCGTCTGCCAGAGCACCGAGTACAACCCGGTGGACCCCGAAGTCTTCTTCCCCGAACCCGACGAGACCGCCAAGATCGCCACGGCCAAGGCCCTGTGCGGCCAGTGCCCGGTCCGGCGCCCCTGCCTGGACGCCGCTCTCGAAGGGGGTGACACCGACGGGATCCGTGGCGGCCTGACGGAAGAGGAGCGCGGGCCGCTGCACGACAAGCTCGCCAGCCGCCTCGACTACAGCCGCGTCAATGCCACCATCGCCGGACGCGACGTGCACCTCACCCATACGGAGCGCCGCGCGGTCGAGTACGCGGCCTACCGCCACGGGGTGAGCGAGCAGCGCCTGGCCTGGCTTCTGAAGGTCACCGAGGAGCACGCCAAGAAGCGATACCGCGAGATCCGCCGGGCCGAGCGCAACCGAACCCTGAACCAGCCCACCACGAACACCACACCCCCCGAGACCAGCGGCGAGCGCCTGATCCGCGACGACTTCGGGACGGCGGCATGAATATCGCAAGCGCGTCGAAGACGGCGCACATATCCGGGTGGGACCGCGCGGCTGTCGTGGCGCTCGGGGGCGCGGGGTGCGCGCTGTCGTACGACGCCCTGCAGCAGATGGCCGTGGCCATCCACATCCGAGGCTTCCTTACCTACCTGTTCCCCCTGGTGATCGACGGGTTCATCGCCTACGGCATCCGAGCCCTCCTGGTCCTGCGCAACGCACCACTGCGCGCCCGGCTCTACGTCTGGACGCTCTTCGGCACGGCCACCGCCGCCAGCATCTGGGCCAACGCACTCCACGCGGTGCGCATCAACCAGGACACGGTCGCCGGCACCGGCCTCCAACTCGGTGACGCGGTGGTCGCGGTGCTCTCCACCATCGCCCCGCTCGCACTGGCCGGAGCGGTCCACCTCTACATCCTCATTGCCCGGGGCCCGGTCGAGGACTCTGGCCGGCAGAACCTCGGTCAGCCCGGTCACCTCGGTGAGACCGACCGGAGCGACGCTATCGAGGTCACCCGGACCGACCGAGCCGGTCAGCAGCGGTCAGCGGCCGGTCAGGTCAAGTCCGGTCAGTCGGTCACCGCTCTGACCGACCGGCTGCCGCTGTCCCCGACCGACGAGGACACCGCCGCCCGGTCAGTGACCGGAGACTCGACCCCGGCGACCAGCGGCCACTCGGTCACCGACCACCACAACCGCAGCCACGGTGCCCCTGACCTGCCGGGACAGGCGGACAAGGGCCGGACGGTCACTGACCGCCCCAGCAGTGCGGCCCCGGTCGGTGATGACCAGGACAGCCCGGCGGCGGTCAGTGCCCCGCCGGTCACCTCGCCGCCGGTCACTGACCGGGCCGCTCGGTCGACTGGTGACCGGCGTCCTGACCCGGACACCGAGGAGCTGCTGGCGATCGCCCGGTCGGCGGTCGGGGCCGAGGACAAACTGACCCGCAAGGTGGTCGCCCAGGCGATCCGAGGTCAGCAGATCCCGCTGTCCAGCGACACCCTGACCGCGCTGATGGCTCAGCTGCGTGAGCAGCACCGCCAGCCGGTCACTTCCTCCCGGCCCTGACCGAACCTCCACGGAGTGGGTGACCGAACCGGTCACCCCGGCCGGTCACCCACTCCGCATGTCACCGACACCCCCCGCCACAGCAGAAGCGGAGAGCACCCGATGCGCACTCACCCGGCCACGCCCGCCGAAGTCGACTCCTGGCTGACCGTCCTGCACCAGCACGGACACCTCCACCGCGCCCAGTCCGGCCCCGACACCACCTGGATCGTGCAACGCGAGCAGCATGACCGGCCCTGGACCCTGCACCACCCCGTCCTGGCCATGGACTGGATCGAGGAACTCGTCCGCGAAATCCAGCAGCAGGACCCGGAGACGAGCCGGTGAACACCAACGACCCGGTGGCCACCTCCGCTGGACAGCAGCGTGACGCCACCACGGCTCCTGGCGGAGCAAGTTGTCGCGTACGACGGTCCTACGGCCCGTCGTACGCACTTGCCCCCGCCCCAGAGGGCGGGGGAAGTCCGGTTGGTCCCCGAGCGAGGGCGCTCGGGGACGACCTTGGCCTTCTCGGTTGCGTAGTTCACGGTGGCCTCGACACCGTCCATGCGGTTGAGCTTCTTCTCGATACG
>NZ_JBSFTV010000042.1:0-54590 GCF_053591455.1 Streptomyces sp. NPDC003016 | reverse complement strand
ACAACCGCCTTGTAGCGGAGGGCGGTTCCGGCCTTCACGTCATCGCCCAGGTGCTGGGTGCCGTTCCCACGGTCCGGGCGCCACTGCGTTTCCGGGGAGCGGCAGCTTTGGCCGAAAGCCTTGACTGACGGGCTGTTAGCGTTAACAATCGCGCAACGCGATAGAAACGCAGCCTTGCGTGCCGTCGGTGTCCACCACCCGCTCAAGGCGTTGTGAGCGCTCTCTTCCGCGACCCCCTGCCCACGGCGCAGCCCGTGCGCCACCACCAAGGGACCGTTGTGACCCCCACCCCCACCCGCACCCCCATCCGTACTCGCCCCCGTACCTGGATCGCCCTCGCGATCGCCGTCCTCGCCCTGCTCTGCACCACTGTCAGCCCGCCCGCCACGGCAGCCGCCGGTGCCACCTACACCAACCCGGTGAAGTCGCAGAAGGGCGCCGACCCCTGGCTGGAGTACTACAACGGCAACTACTACCTGGTGACGACCTCGTGGTCCTCCGAGATCACCATGCGCAAGTCGCCCACGCTGGCCGGCCTCGCCACCGCGCCCAGCGTCCAGGTGTGGTCCGACACCACGCCGTCCCGCTGCTGCAACATCTGGGCACCCGAGATCCACTTCTTCGACGGCCGCTGGTACCTCTACTACACGGCCGGGGAGGGCATCACCGACTACAACAAGACCCAGCGCACGCACGTACTGGAGAGCACCGGGTCCGACCCGGCGGGCCCGTACCGCTACAAGAACCGGCTGTACGACCCCGCCAACGACAACTGGCTGATCGACGGCAGCGTGCTGCGGGCCGGCGGAAAGCTGTACCTGCTCGGCAGCGCCATGGGCAACGGCACCCAGAACCTGGTCATCGCGCCGATGAGCAACCCGTACACCGTCAGCGGCCCGCTGCGCACCCTCTCGACGCCGACGCACGCCTGGGAGCGCCAGGGCGCCCCCGTCAACGAAGGCCCCGAACCGCTGTACCGCAACGGCAAGACCTTCGTCGTCTACTCCGCCAGCTACTGCACCACCGCGGACTACAAGCTCGGTCAGCTGGAACTGACGGGCGCCGACCCGCTGAACGCCTCGTCGTGGACGAAGAAGGCCGCCCCGGTCTTCCAGCGCAACGACGCGGCGGGCGTCTACGGGCCCGGCCACAACGGCTTCTTCACCTCGCCCGACGGCACGGAGAACTGGATCGTCTACCACGCCAACGACCGGGCGAGCGAGGGCTGCGACAACGGCCGTACCACCCGCGCGCAGAAGTTCACCTGGAACGCGGACGGTTCACCGGACTTCGGCGCCCCCGTGGCACTGGGAGCTTCCCAGCCCGGCCCCTCGGGTGAGAAGACGGCCACGCCGACGTCGTACACCCTGGTGAACCGCAACAGCGGCAAGTGCCTGGACCTGGAGAACGCCTCCCCGGCCGACGGGGCGAACGTACGCCAGTGGACCTGCAACGGCGCCGCCGCCCAGAAGTGGCGCATCGAGGACCAGGCCGACGACACCAGCCGCCTGGTCAACGTCGCCAGCGGCAAGGCGCTGGACGTCGCCGACTGCTCGACCGCGGACGGCGCCGACCTGCGCCAGTGGTCGTGGCTGAACAACACCTGCCAGCGCTTCCGGATGGTGGTCAGTGACACCGGCGGATGGGTGCGCCTGGTCAACGCCAACAGCGGCAGGGCCGCGGACGTCGCCGGCTGCTCGACGGCGGACGGCGCCGACGTACGCCAGTGGTCCTGGCTCGCGAACCCCTGCCAGCAGTGGCAGATCAAGCCCAACTGACCACCCCGCCCCCACACCACGCAAGAGAAAGACACCGCGATGAGAATCCGCAAGCTCTCCGGCGCCCTCGCCACCGGCGCCGCGATGCTGGCCGCCCTGCTGCTGCCCGCACCGGCCCAGGCCGCCGTGCCCGCCTCACCCGCCGTCTCGTACACCAACCCCCTGGTGAACCAGCGCGCCGACCCGCACATCTTCAAGCACACCGACGGCTACTACTACTTCACCGCCACCGTCCCCGAGTACGACCGCATCGTCCTGCGCCGCGCCACCACCATCCAGGGCCTGTCCACCGCCCCCGAGACGGTGATCTGGACCAAGCACGCCACCGGCGACATGGGCGCGCACATCTGGGCCCCGGAGATCCACTTCATCGACGGCAAGTGGTACATCTACTTCGCTGCCGGGCGCGCCGACGACGTCTGGAAGATCCGGATGTACGCCCTGGAGAGCTCCGCCGCGAACCCCCTGACCGGCGGCTGGACCGAGAAGGGCCGGATCGCCACCCCGATGGACAGCTTCGCGCTGGACGCGACCACCTTCGTCGTGAACGGCGTCCGCTACCTCAGCTGGGCGCAGAAGGACCCGGCGATCGACACCAACTCCAACGTCTACCTCGCCAAGATGGCCAACCCCTGGACGATCACCGGCACTCCGGTCCGCCTGGCCGTGCCCACGTACAGCTGGGAGACCGTCGGCCACAAGGTCAACGAGGGCCCGGCCGTGATCCAGCGCGGCGGCAAGGTCTTCATGAGCTACTCGGCGTCCGCGACCGACAGCAACTACTGCCTCGGCCTGCTCACCGCCTCCGCCACCGGCAACCTGCTCGACCCCGCCGCCTGGAAGAAGAGCCCGGCCCCGGTCTTCACCAGCAACGCCGCCACCGGCCAGTACGGTCCGGGCCACAACTCCTTCACCACGTCGGAGGACGGCAGGAGCGACGTCCTCGTCTACCACGACCGCAATTACAAGGACATCACCGGTGACCCGCTGAACGACCCCAACCGCCGTACCCGCGTGCAGAAGCTCTACTGGAACGCCGACGGCACGCCCCACTTCGGCATCCCGGTCGCCGACGGCGCCACGCCCAGGCGCCTGTCCTCCGCCAACTTCCCCGACCACTACATCCGGCACTGGGAGTACCGCGGCAAGCTGGAGGCGAACGTCACCCACCTCGCCGACTCGCAGTTCCGCACCGTGACCGGGCTCGCCGGCAGCGGCACCGTCTCGCTGGAGTCCGCCAACTTCCCCGGCTACTACCTGCGCCACAGGAACGGCGAGATCTGGGTGGAGAAGAACGACGGCACCACCGCCTTCAAGGGCAGCGCCGGCTTCTACCAGCGGCCCGGCCTCGCCGATCCGGCCGGTGTCTCCTACGAGGCGTACACCGCCCCCGGCCAGTACGTCCGGCACTTCGACTTCCTGCTCCACCTCCAGGGCGCCGGCACCACGCTCGCCAAGCAGGACGCCACGTTCCACCAGCAGTGACCCGATCCGACCTGGCCTGATCCGGCTTCGACCCTGGTCCTGACCCTTCCGTCCGGCCGCGCCCGCCACACGGGGCGCGGCCGGATCCGTGCGCGGCCCCGCACAGACGACTCCGCCCGGTCACTGGGACCGGGCGGAGTCAGGAGGCCGGGCGGAGTCAGGAGACCGGGCGAGAGGTCAGGAGCCGACCTTGCGCTTGTTGTAGACGTCGAAGCCGACGGCCGCGAGAAGCACCAGGCCCTTGATGACCTGCTGGTAGTCGGTGCCGATGCCGACCAGCGACATTCCGTTGTTCAGCACGCCGAGCACCAGGCCGCCGATGATCGCGCCCAGTACGGTGCCGACGCCTCCGGAGGCCGAGGCGCCGCCGATGAAGGCCGCCGCGATGGCCTCCAGTTCGAAGTTGATGCCGGCCTGCGGCGTGCCCGCGTTGAGCCGCGCCGCGAAGACCATGCCCGCCAGCGCGGCCAGGACACCCATGTTGACGAAGGCCAGGAAGACGATGCGCTTGCTCTTCACACCGGACAGCCTGGCGGCCGCCTCGTTGCCGCCGATCGCGTAGGTGTGGCGGCCCAGGATGGAGTTGCGCATCACGTACCCGAAGGCGACGAGCAGCGCGCCGAGGATGAGCAGGACGATCGGGACGCCGTGGTAGCTCGCGAGCAGCAGGGTGAACGCCACGACGGCAGCGGTGATCGCGGCCAGCTTCGCCAGGAAGAAGCCCATGGGGAGCAGTTCGAGGCCGTACGAAGCCGCCCGGCGACGGCCGCGGATCTCCTGGAGGACGGCCACGACCAGCACGCACAGGCCGAGCAGCAGGGTCAGGTTGTGGTAGTCGGTGTACGGGCCGACCTCGGGCAGGAAGCCGCTGCTGATCTCCTGGAAGCCCTTGGGGAAGGGGGCCACCGACTGGCCCTGCAGCAGGATCTGGGTGCCGCCGCGGAACAGCAGCATGCCGGCCAGGGTGACGATGAACGAGGGGATGCCGACGTAGGCGATCCAGAACCCCTGCCAGGCACCGGCCACCGCGCCGATCAGCAGTGCGATCACCAGGGCGAGCGGCCACGGCATGTCGTGCTTGACCATCATCACGGCCGAGGCGGCGCCGACGAAGGCGGCCAGCGAACCGACCGACAGGTCGATGTGTCCGGCGATGATGACGATCATCATGCCGATGGCCAGGATGAGGATGTAGCCGTTCTGCTGGATGAGGTTGGTGATGTTCAGCGGCTTCAGCAGGGTGCCGTCGGTCCAGATCTGGAAGAGCACCACGATCAGCGCGAGCGCGACCAGCATGCCGTACTGCCGGACGTTGCCGCGCAGCGTCTCCAGCAGCAGCGCGCCGACGCCGCCCCCGCCGGCGGGCCCGGCGTCCGGGGCGGACGCCGGTATGTTCTCTGTCTTCACCTGGGCCATGCCTTACACCTGCTCGTTCTGGGTTGCCGCGCTCACGGTCATGAGGCGCATGAGGGATTCCTGGGTCGCGTCCGCACGGTCGACCTCGCCGGTGATCCGGCCCTCGGCCATCGTGTAGATCCGGTCGCACATGCCGAGCAGCTCCGGCAGTTCCGAGGAGATGACCAGCACGGCCTTGCCCTGGGCTGCCAGGTCGGCGATCACCGCGTAGATCTCGGCCTTCGCGCCGATGTCGATGCCCCGGGTGGGCTCGTCGAGGATCAGCACCTCGGGATCCGAGAAGATCCACTTGCTGAGGACGACCTTCTGCTGGTTGCCGCCGCTCAGCTTGCCGGTCTCCGCGAACACCGTGGGTGCCTTGATGTTCATCGTGGTGCGGAACCTCTCCGCGACCTTCGTCTCCTCGTGCTCGTTCACCCAGCCGCGCCGGGAGACCTTGCCGAGGGCGCTCAGCGAGATGTTGCGGCTGATGCCGTCCATCAGGTTGAGCCCGAGGTGCTTGCGGTCCTCGGTGACGTACGCGATGCCGTTGCCGATGGCCTCCGGCACCGTACGGGTCCGGATCTCCCTGCCGTCCAGCAGCACCCGGCCGCCGGTGCGGCGTCCGTAGGAGCGGCCGAAGACGCTCATCGCGAGCTCGGTGCGGCCGGCGCCCATCAGGCCCGCCATGCCCACGATCTCACCGCGCCGCACGGTGACCGACGCGTTGTCGACCACCTTGCGGTGCAGGTCGATCGGGTGCATTACGGTCCAGTCCTCGACGGCGAAGGCGACCTCGCCGATGTCGGGGGTGCGCTCGGGGTAGCGGTGCTCCAGGTCGCGGCCGACCATGCCCCGGATGATCCGGTCCTCGGAGATCCCCTCGGCGCCGACCGCGATCGTCTCGATGGTCCGGCCGTCGCGCAGGATGGTGACGGCGTCGGCGACCCGGGCTATCTCGTTCAGCTTGTGCGAGATGATGATGCAGGCGATGCCCTGGGCCTTGAGCTCCAGGATGAGATCGAGCAGCTTGCGGCTGTCCTCGTCGTTCAGCGCGGCCGTCGGCTCGTCCAGGATCAGCAGTCTGACTTCCTTGGCGAGGGCCTTGGCGATCTCGACCAGCTGCTGCTTGCCCACGCCGATGTCGGCGATCCGGGTCTGCGGGTTCTCGTGCAGGCCGACGCGGGCGAGGAGTTCCTTCGCGTGCGTGAGCGTCCGCTGCCAGCTGATGATGCCGCGCGAGGCGTGCTCGTTGCCCAGGAAGATGTTCTCCGCGATGGAGAGGTAGGGGATCAGGGCGAGTTCCTGGTGGATGATCACGATGCCGCGCTGCTCGCTGGCCCGGATGTCCTTGAAGGAGCACGGCTCGCCGTCGAAGAGGATCTCGCCCTCGTAGGAACCGTGCGGGTAGACGCCGCTGACCACCTTCATCAGGGTGGACTTGCCGGCGCCGTTCTCACCGCAGATGGCATGGACCTCGCCGGGGGCCACGCTCAACTCGACGTCGGAGAGCGCTTTGACACCGGGGAAGGACTTACTGATCGAACGCATCTCGAGGAGGGGTCCGGCCATGGTGGTGCATCCGTTCGACTCGGGGTGGTACGGGCGGGGGGCGGCGGCCGGTCGTGGCCTGACGCCACCGCCCGTACCACCGGCTCTGCGGCCCTGAGGGGGCCGGTCGTGGCTACTTGAGCTGGTCGGCGGTGTACTGGCCGGAGTCGACCAGCACCTTGCGGTAGTTGCCCTTGTCCACGCTGACCGGTTGCAGCAGGTAGGCCGGGACGACCTTGACGCCGTTGTGGTACTGCTTGGTGTCGTTCACCTCGGGCTTGCCGCCGGTGAGCAGGGCATCGCCCATCTGCACGGTCACCTCGGCCAGTTGACGGGTGTCCTTGTACACGGTCTGGGTCTGCTCGCCGGCGATGATGGACTTCACCGAGGCCAGCTCCGCGTCCTGGCCGGTCACGATCGGCAGCGGCTTTCCCGCACCGCCGTAGCCGACGCCCTTGAGGGACGACAGGATGCCGATCGAAATGCCGTCGTAGGGGGAGAGCACCGCGTCGACCCGGGCCGACGTGTACGCCTTGCTGAGCAGGTTGTCCATCCGGGACTGCGCGACACCGCCGTCCCAGCGCAGGGTCGCCACCTGGTTGAACTTGGTCTGCCCGCTCCGGACGACCAGCTTCTTGTCGTCGATGTACGGCTTGAGGACGCTCATCGCGCCCTTGAAGAAGAAGGTGGCGTTGTTGTCGTCCGGGGAGCCGGCGAACACCTCCAGGTTGAACGGCCCCCTGCCGTCCTCGAGACCGAGCCGGTCGACGATGTACGTGCCGTGCAGGACCCCGACCTTGAAGTTGTCGAAGGTCGCGTAGTAGTCGACGTTCTCCGTGCCGTGGATCAGGCGGTCGTAGGAGATCACCTCGATGTTCGCTTCGGCGGCCCTCTGGAGCACGTCGGTGAGCGAGGAGCCGTCGATCGCGCCGATCACCAGCAGCTCGGCACCCTTGGTGATCATGTTCTCGATCTGCGAGACCTGGTTCTCCACGACGTTGTCGCCGTACTGCAGGTCCGTCTTGTAGCCCTTGGCCCGGAACTGCTTGGCGATGTTGGTGCCGTCGTTGATCCAGCGTTCCGACGATTTGGTGGGCATGGCGATGCCCACGAGGCCGCCCTTGTCGTCGCCCTTGTCCGCGTAGGGGCCGACGCCGTTGGCGCTCTGGCCGCAGGCGGCCAGCGTCAGGGTGAGCGCCGCCGCAGCGAGACCTGTCGAAACCTTCCGCACTTTTCCTCCAGTGATATGCCGTGATCGGCGTGACCTCGGCGGGGGCCTCGGGTCTGTCGAGCGGGAACGGGCCGGGAGCTGCGCCGGGAAAGCGGGCGGGTCCGTACGTACGGGCGCGGTCCGCTGGCCGCAGCCGGTCCGGCGGCTGTTCCGACGGGCTCGCCCGTGCTGGCTCCGGCCGTCTCTCCGACCTGGCGTTACAAGAGTGTTAACGCTAACAGAAGTGACGTCAAGGTCCCTGAGATCACCGTTCCATATCGCAGCGCCATGAGGGATCACCAGGGAGGGCGGAGTCTGTGTTAGCGATAACATTCGGGGCCGGTGAAATGCCGGCGCCGCCACCGGGCCCGTCGGCCGCCGGTGTTCCTACGCGAAGTAACGCCGGATGAGGTCGTTGCGGAACTTCCCCGCCGGATCGCACGCGGCCATCAGCTGTTCGAAACGCCCGTAATGCTCGTAGAGCCCGCGCACGGACTCCGGGCCGGCGGTGAAGAGCTTCCCCCAGTGCGGCCGGGCGCGGAAAGGGGAGAGCGCGTCCTCGATGACACGCAGAGCCGACGTCACCGCGGCCGGGTCGGGGAGCCAGGTGAAGTGGAAAGCCACCGAGTCGCGGTGGCAGGCCGGGCTCAGCCAGAGGTCGTCGGCCGCGACGCTGCGGATCTCCCCGATCTGCAGGCACGGCGCGATCCGCTCCCGGACCGCGTGCAGTGCGTCGAAGGCGGCGGCGGCGTCCTCGCGCGCCACGAAGTACTCCGACTGCAACTCGTCGCCACTGCTCGGCGTGTGTTCGAGCCGGAAGTGCGGAAGCCTGGCCTGCCAGGGGCCGGGAACCCCCGACTGCGGGGTGCACGACTCCGGCGGCATTCCGGGTACGGGATGCCGGGCACCGTCGGAGAGCGTGGCCCCGAGCCACCGTTCCGGCGCCGGTCGCGGTCCCTCGGGGCCCACCCGCCGCTTGAGCCACACCTGATCGATCCGGTCGCTTTGCCACCGGGTGAAGAGGCTGACGCTGTACGCCGCCGACATCACCTCGTCGAACCCCTGGCGCAGTGTCTCGTGGGGCAGTCCCTCGTAGACCCACTGCTGGATGTCGAAGGCCGGCACCAGGTCGAGCGTCAGCCGGGTGACGATCCCCAGGGAGCCCAGGGCGACCACCGAACCGGCGAAATGCTCGTCGCCGCGAGCCAGGGCCACCACATCGCCCGTGGCGCAGACGTAGTGGAGCGCGCGCACGGCGGAGGCGAGGCTGCCGTTGCGGACCCCCGAGCCGTGCGTGCCCGTGGCGCAGGCGCCGGCGACCGAGATGTGCGGGAGCGATCCGAGATTGTGCAGGGCGAACCCCGCCTCGTGCAGCGCTCCCGTGAACTCGCCGAAGCGCAGGCCGGAACTCACCGTGACGGTCCCGGCCTGCCGGTCGATGTCGACCGTCTTGGGCAGGGCGGACGTGGACACCAGATCGCCGCGGGTGTCCGCGATCGCGTTGAACGAGTGACCGGTTCCCAGCGCGCGTACGGAACGACTCCCGGCGACCAGCTCCTGCAACTCCTCGACGGACGTCGGGACACGGAGCCGTTGCGCGCCGAACCGTATGTTGCCTGCCCAGTTGGTCACTGCTTCGTCCATCGCCGGTCCATTCGTGTCCATGTGCGGTCTGGGAGGCGGGGCCCGCACGGTGCCCGCCCTCGGTGGCGGGTCCGGCGTAGGCGGTCGACGGCGGCGGCGCACGCGCCGGGGGCGGGGCCGGTGGTGGTCGGGTCCCTGTTCGACGCTTGGACGTTAGCGCTAACAGAAAAGGGGCGTCAATGGCTCCGGCGGGCGGCGCCGGCCCTCGGCCCGGTTCCGTACCGCCTGCCGATGGCGTGGTCTCCAGTGGTGAACACGCCTGCCCGCGGCTCACGTTCCAGTCGGCGATTGCCGGGTACGCCCCATGCATGACCCATGACCACAGCACTCCGCTGCTCCCTCGCCGGCGATGCCGGGACAGTCCGAACACGCCCCGGGCCGCTGGCTCCTTCCCGCCCGGACGTCTGCCGTCGAAGGGGTACGCCGGGTGACGGCCGACGAGACGGGGGCGGCACGGCTGGTGACGGAGGCCGGCGTGGGCGTCTCCCCGGAGGAGCTCCCGCGGCGCCTGTGCGAAGCGGTGTGCGAGGGCCTGGGGGCGGACGGGGCGACGCTGTCACTGCTGACCGACACACCGTCCCGGCAGTTGCTGGGCGCCTCGAACGCCACCGCGCTGCTGCTGGAGGAGATCCAGTTCACCGTTCTGGAGGGTCCGTGCATCAGCGCGGCGGCCGGCGGCGAGCCCGTGGTGGTGAACGACCTGCACAGCGCGCCCACGCCGTGGCCCCTGTTCGGGGCGAGCATGCGCGAACAACTCCCCGAGGTCCGGGCCGTGTACGCCTTCCCGGTGTACTTCGGCGACTACGTCCTGGGGTCGTTGGACGTGCTCGCTCTTCGGCCCGACGCTCTGGGCGAGGACACGGTGAAGCACGGGCCACATGTGGCCGACGCCGTGGCGGCGGCCCTCGTACCGGCTCGTGAACAGCTGATCACGGGGAAGGAGGCGCCTGCCTGGGAACCGGTGGACGTCATCCGCGCCCACTGGTTCGACACCCGGCGTGCCATCGACATGGTGGCCGCGTGGCGCGGGCTGAGTCCCGAGGACGCCCTGGCTCTCCTGCGCGCCCGTGCTTTTCGCACCGGACGGACCCTGGCCCACATCACCGCCGACATCCTGGGCCGTCCGCCCCACGCGCCGTAGTCGCAGCCGTTCGCCGTACAGCTGCAGCACAGCACCCGCCGGGAACCTCAGCACACCGTCGAAGAGCCGGAGGGCTTCTCGGGCCCGTGCCATTCGCAGAGTAGGACGGTGGCGTCGTCGGTGAGTCTGCCGTCGTGGTGGTCGAGCACGGCGCGGACCAGGCGGCGCAGGGTTTCGGGGACGGGAAGGCCGTCGGCCTGGTGGCGGATGATGAAGTCGACGAAGCGGTCGCGCCCGAATTCGTGGCCGTAGGCGTCACGGGCCTCGGTGACGCCGTCAGTGTAGAGCAGGAGCTGGTCACCGGGCTCGAGCTGCTCCCGGCACAGGGTGACGGGCAGTCCGAGATCGGTTCCCAGCGGGTGGGAGGGGACACAGTCCAGGGTGGTGGTCCAGCGACCGCCGCGGACGAGGACGGGCGGGTGGTGCCCGCAGTTGACCCAGGTGAGCAATCCGGTACCGAGGTCGAGGTCGGCCAGGACGCCGGTGGCGTACCGGTTGCGGGTGAACTGCTCGACCAGCGTCGTTTCGATGGCCAGAGCGGCTTCGACGAGTCCGGCGCCCTGACGCCGTCGGTTGCGGCAGGTGGCCATGGCCAGGTTGGCGGTGAGACCGGCGGAGGTGTCGTGGCCCATGGCGTCGAAGACGGCCAGGTGGGCGGTGTCGCCGGCCAGGGCGTAGTCGAAGGCGTCCCCCGCGGTGGCGTAGGCGGGTTCCATGGCGCCGACGATGGTCACCCTCGCGTTGGCGAAGGTGCGCGGCGGCATCAGGGTCCACTGCATCTCGGCGGAGACCGACATGGGGCTGATACGGGTGAGGCGGGCGTAGGAGTCGCTGTGGTGACGCTTGGAGACGAGGAGCATGCCCAGCAGCGATGCCAGGTCCCGCATGCTGTCGTGGCCGGCCTCGTCCGGTTCGGTGTCGGTTTCGACGCGGAGCACGCCGAGCCGTTCGGCGCCGTCCAGGATCGGCAGCCAGTGCTGCAGACGGTCGCCCGCGGAGGTGGACAGGGCCTGCATGAACTGGAAGACCCGGCCGGACAAGGTGGCGTCGATGCGCATCTCCTGCCCTCCGCCGCCCGCGTCGATCCCCTCTCCGGTGGCTTCGCGCAACATCTCTTCCTGCAGATCGGCTACGAAAATGCGCGCCCGGTGCAGGCCGGCTCCGGCGGCATGCCGGTCCACCAGGGCGGGCAGCTGCTCGAAGGTGACCAGGTGGCTGGCGCGCAACAGCCCTGTGAGCATGTGCGCGGAATCATGGAGCGTGACCATGGCAGGGCCCATCGAACGGGGACGGCCCGCGTCCGCCCGTCGCCCTCGATGATGAGAGAGCCGCGGTCCCGCTGCACGGCAGACGAAAACGAGAAGCCCGAAACGGCTGTCTGCGTTCAGCGTACGGCTCGAACCTCGCCGCGTGGAACGACGGCCGGGTCCGTTCCCGCGCCGCAGTGAAGAGACCGTGGTCCGCGTCCGTTCCTCCCGCCGGGGCGACCGTGCTCGCGCACGGACCGCGCTCGCGCGGTGGACCGCCTCCCCGCACCGCGACGGGAAACCGCGTGATCCGTACCCCGGCCTGCTGACCGGCACGTTCCGGGGCTCGGCATGCGAGGCAGTGATCAACAAGGGCCTGACCGTGTTCCAGGCGGACGGCATGCCGGCCGACGCGCCCCCGGCACGGGCGGTCTGTCCGCCGGTGCGGTCGCAGCCGAGTGGACCAAACCGTGGTCGGTCCCGTGGATCAGGCCGACCTCCACCGCCTGTGCCAC
Organism: Streptomyces sp. NPDC003016; assembly: GCF_053591455.1. Lineage (NCBI taxonomy): Bacteria > Bacillati > Actinomycetota > Actinomycetes > Kitasatosporales > Streptomycetaceae > Streptomyces > Streptomyces sp. NPDC003016. The sequence continues at coordinate 42,624 of NZ_JBSFTV010000042.1, read as the reverse complement.
TCCGGCTCCACTCCGGTCACCGAAGACACGCTGGAAGCGGCCACGGAGTGACCGCCTTCCCGGGACGGCGAACAGGGAGGGAAGGCTGATCGAGCCGCGAGGCTGCCGTTCGCGTCACGGTCGCCCGGACCGCACGGTGCTGGAGAACACGCGGACGTCGGCGTCCGGCCCGGACCTGGTGGAGATCCGCAAGGTGCTCGGGTCGTTCCTGTTCTCCGGCGACGACGTGGACAAGCCGGCGGGTGTGCCGTCCGGCGGCGAGGAGACCCGGCGAACCGTGAGGAGATCCTCGGCGCACTGCGTACCTACCGGGGCCACGGCGTCCTCGTCACGCACGACGAGGACGCCGTCGGGGCACTGCAGCCGGAGCGGATCATCCTGCTGCCCGACGGCGTGGAGGACCGGTGGAACGACACGTACGCCACTCTCGTGGCGCCGGCCTGACGAGCGCCGGCCGCCCCGCACCTCGGGGGCCTGCCGTCAGGGCACGCTTCGGATGCGTTGGACCAGGACAGCGCCGAGCAGGGTGAGAGCGGCGGTGAAAGCGAAGAGTGCCGGGTAGCCGCCGAGGTGAGTGACCAGCACGGCGGCGATGGCCGGCGCCAGCACGTGCGGGAGGGAGTTCGCGATATTGATGACGCCGAGATCCCGCCCCCGGTTGTCCGCGGTGGGCAGGACCTGGGTGATCAGCGCCTGGTCCACCGAGACGTAGACGCCGTAACCGAGGCCCATCAGGCCGGCGGCCACCAGCGCGGTCGGCCACGTCGGCCGGACCGCCAGCAGGGCGGAGCCGAGAGCGATCACCACACCGGACGCCGTGACCAGCGATTTCCGGCGGCCGAGGCGGTCGGACACCATACCGCCGATGAATGCGGTGAGCACGATGCCGGTGGTGTAGAGGACGACGAGAGTCAGCAGTCCCTGCTCGGCCTCGCGCCCGGGGAAGCGCTGTTCGTACCGCACCTCGTCGCGCAGAAAGTAGAGCAGGTACAAGGTTCCTGTGGCGTTGCCGAGCTGTACGAGCAGCCGTGTCAGCCAGGCGAGCGCGAAGTCGCGATGGCGGCGGGGGCTGATCCAGAACCCGGCAAGGAACCGCGACCAGCTCACAGCGGGCACCGCGGAGGCCGGCAGCCGGGCGTCCTCGACCGACCACAGGAACGGCAGGGCGCACAGGACAAGGACGACGGCGATCAGAGGGTAGCCGCTGCGCGGTCCGCTCACGGCGACGGTCACCAGGACCGTACCGAACACGACGGCCAGGGGCTGAGCGGCCCCCACCCACGCGCTCACGACGGCACGTTGTGCGACCGGGACATGGTCGGGCACCTCGGCCACCAGGCCGGCGAGCATCGCGCTGAGCGACAGCTGTGCCACGCACCAGCCGAACACGACACCGGTCACCGTGGTCTGGGGGGCGAGTATCAGCAGGCCCAGGGCAGTGCCCAGCGCGCCGCCGGCCAGCCAGGGTCTGCGGCGGCCGAAACGTGACGTGGTGCGGTCCGACAGGGCGCCCGCGACCGGGGTGGCGACCAGCGCGATCAGCGCGCCGATGCCGGTGACCAGACCGAGCGCCGATTCCTTGCCGTCCGGATCGATCGTCTCCAGCTGCTGGGCGAGCAGTACCTGGAGCGGTGTGTACAAGGCGGTCCACATGCCCAGGCTGACCAGCGCGATACCGGTCACGAACCTCGGCCCCACCCGCGTGACCGGATCGCTGGGCCTGTCCGGCGGCGATGGGGCGTCGGTGGCCGGTACTGGCCGGGCTTCAGGGGTCATCGTGGCCTTTCGGACAGTCGGTCGCGGACATGCCTACGGCCCCGGGCCTGTCGGCCCGGGGCCGTGGGACGGCATCTTCACCGCTGTTCAGAGCAAGGTCTTCGCAACATCGTTGAACGCGTCGCTCCACGCCGTGGGGCGCAGCGTCTTGGGGTCGAGCCGGATGTGCACCCGCCGCCCTTCGGCATGCACCACGCCGCCGTCCGCGGAGAGCACCCGGAATCCGTATACCGCGCTGGAGTCGGAAAGCTTGTCCATCCAGAGGTGGATACCGATCTCACCCGTGCCGCGGATGGGCGCCCGGTAACTGATCGAGAACTCCGCCACGGCCAGGAACACATCGGGCTGCGTGTACTTCCCGTCGGTGAACGCGAAACCCTGGCGTGCCCAGAAAGTGGTCAACGCCCGTTCCACCAGCACCATGTAGCGGGAGTTGTGCACGAAGCCCATCGAGTCGAGCTCGTCGAAGTGGGTGTAGCCGGGTTCGACGATGCCGCGCTCCACGGTCGTCTCGGGCTGGGTCATGCCTGCCTCCAAGGTGGGCTGGGACGAGCGGAATGCTGGACGGTAACAGTGGGGCGCCCCCCGGGGCAGGAGAATCAGCCACTTCCATGGTCAGACCGGGGCCACCTCCACGATGGACAGCGCTCCCGGCGTGGAGACGATCCGCAGCGACTTGAGATCCGCTGCGGAGAGCAGCTCCTCGAGTTCCTCTTCGCTGCGTTCCAGTCCGTCGAACACGGTCAGCATCAGTACGTCGGAGATGAGGGCGGACGGCGGGATGTCCGCGTCCGGGCGCACCGCGTCGACGATCAGGAGGCGCGACTGCTCCGACATGGCGTTGCGTACGGTCCGCAGAATGCGCAGGCTGTCGGCGTCGCTCTTGTCGTGGATGATGCGTTTGAGGACATAGAAGTCCGCGCCGGGCGGTACGGCCTGGAAGAAGTCGCCCACGGCGGTCTCCCAGCGCCCCTCGATCGCCGGGTCGTCCAACTTGTGCCGCCGGAGCACGGATTCACGCTCGAAGAGGACACCGTGCAGACCGGGGTTCTGAGCGAGCAGGGTGCGCAGGAAGCCACCCAGGCCGCCGGCGAGATCGATGACCGTACCCGTCTGCGGGAAGTCGTAGCTCGCGACGATGCCGTTCTGCTCCGTCATGGACATGGTGTCCATCGCATCGGTGAAGAGCTGTTCACGCTCTCCTTCGCCCTGGATGCAGTCGAAGAGGGGGGCGCCGAAGATGTCGTTGAAGGCGGTGCTGCCGTCGCGGACGGTGTCTTCGAGGCGTCCCGCCGGCTGCCAGTACATCTCGTCCGTGAACAGCAGGGCGGCGGGGCGTACGGAGTAGGGGACGTCGGTGCGCAGGACGTGGGCGGCGGGGGTGAGGTGGAAGGCCGAGTCCGCGTCTTCCCGGAAGATGCCGCGGGTGGCGAGGAAGCGCAGTACGCGGTGGAGGGAGGGGGCGTGTACGCCGGTGAGTCCGGCGAGTCGGGAGGCGGTTTTGGGTCCGTCGGTGAGGTGGCCGGCGATGTCGGTACGCAGGGCCACGCGCAGTGCCGCGGGGTAGAGGTAGCCGAGTGAGTCGCCGAGGACCTGCCTCACTGCTGCTGTGATCTCCGTGGCATCGGTCGGTTGCGTCGCATCGCTCAAGGTGGGCTCTTCCTGTGTCGGGTGCACGAGCAGTGGGCTGCCGACCGCTCAGGCAGTAACGGCTTCGAGGATGGACACCGTGCCCGGAGTCGGGATGACGCGGACCAGCCGTAGGCCGGCGGCGGCGAGGAGTTCCCTGAACTCCGTCTCGGTGCGCTCCTTGCCGTCGAAGATCGTCATCATCGCCACGTCGTACAGCTTGGCCGGGTGCGGGTCGTTGCCGGGCGGCACCACAGCGTCGACGATCAGGAGGCGGGCCTGGTCGGACATGGCCTTACGGACGGCCTGGAGAATCCGGAGGCTGTCGTCGTCGCTCCAGTCGTGGAGGACGCGCTTGAGGACGTAGATGTCGCCGCCGGTGGGCGCGACATCGAAGAAGTTCCCCTCGGCGGTCTCCCAGCGGCCCGCGATCGCCTCGTCGTCGAGCTGGTGCTGCTGGAGTACCGCGTCCTGCTCGTACAACACACCCTGCAGCCCCGGGTTGTCGGCGAGGACAGTGCGCAGGAAGCCGCCGGGACCGCCGCCGACGTCGATGATCTTCCCGGTCGCCGGGAAGTCGTAACTCGCGGCGATACCGCCCTGCTCGATGGCCGAGAGGTCGGCGATGCCGGTGTGGAAGGTCCGGGCGCTCTCCTCGTTCTGGGCGAGGTGGTCGAAGAGGGGGGCGCCGAAGATGTCGTTGAAGGCGGTGCTGCCGTCGCGGACGGTGTCTTCGAGGCGTCCGGTCGACTTCCAGTACATCTCGTCCGTCAGCAGCAGGGCGGTGGAGCGTACGGAGTAGGGGACGTCGGTGCGCAGGACGTGGGCGGCGGGGGTGAGGTGGAAGGCCGAGTCCGCGTCTTCCCGGAAGAGGCCGCGGGTGGCGAGGAAGCGCAGTACGCGGTGGAGGGAGGGGGCGTGTACGCCGGTGAGTTCGGCGAGTCGGGAGGCGGTTTTGGGTCCGTCGGTGAGGTGGCCGGCGATGTCGGTACGCAGGGCCACGCGCAGTGCCGCGGGGTAGAGGTAGCCGAGTGAGTCGCCGAGGACCTGCCTCACTGCTGCTGCGATCTCCGTGGCATCGGTCGGTTGCGTCGCATCGCTCAAGGGTCTGCCTCCATACGGCATCGCACTGTGGTCGCGTGAACCGGGGCGCGAGGGCTCCCGGTCACCGGTCGGGTCCAGCCTGGCCCCGCGGGCTGACCGGTGGCTGACCGATCGCTGACCGGGCCGGTCCCCAGCCGCCGCGCGGCCCCGCCGTCAGCGGCAGGTCAGTGAGCCGTCAGCCGGTACGGCGACGATGCGCCACGTGTGCCCGTGCGCCGATGGCGCGGGGGCCCGGAGCATCCGACGCGTGGAGGCGGCCTTGACGGCACTGGACGGCGCGACCGTGACCGAGGGCACGGTGGACTGGCAGGGGCGGAAGACGTGGTACCGCGTAGTGGGATCGCCCGGCCGGAGCTTCGACCGGGCTCCGCTGGTGATCTGCCACGGTGGCCCGGGCCTCACCCATGACTACCTCGCCCCGGTCGCCGAGTCGATGGGCGCGGGCCGGACCTGCGTGCTGTACGACCAGATCGGCAACGGGCGCTCGGAACACCACGGGGACGCCCCCGCCGGATTCTGGACGCCCGAGCTCTTCGTGGAGGAACTCCAGGCGCTGCTCGGCCACTTGGGCATGGCCGGCGGCTACCACCTGCTGGGGCACTCCTGGGGCGGGATGCTGGCCCTCGAACTGGCGGTCCGGCGTCCGGCCGGGCTCCGCTCGGTCGTCGTCGCCGACGGATTCGCGTCGTCGCGGACGTACCGCGAGGAAGTCGGCCGGCTGCTGAGCGAACTGCCCCAGGACATCAGGGAGCCGATAGAGCGCCACGAGGCGGCGGGAACCACCGGCTCGCCGGAGTACCAGGCCGCGCTACGGGCCTTCTACGGGCGTCATGTGTGCCGGGCCCGGCCCGTGCCCGCCGAGCTCCTCCGAACCCTCGCGTACCTGGGAGCGAATCCCGCGGTGTACGAGACCATGATGGGGCCGAGCGAATTCAGCATGACCGGAACGCTCCGCGGCTGGGACATCCGCGACCGGCTCGACCGGGTGGAAGTCCCCGTGCTCCTCGTATCGGGACGGCACGACGAGGTGACGCCCCGCGCGGTCGAAGAGATCCGGCGCGGCGTGCCCGGGGCCGAGTGGCTCCTGTTCGAGGAGTCGAGCCACATGCCGCACCTCGAGGAACCCGCCCGTTTTCGCGAGGTGGTCGAAACGTTCCTCGCACGCCAGAGCAGTCCGACGACGTGAGACGGCGGTGGGACGGACGTGATACGCCGGACGTGGCTAGCATGACCGTCATGGCATCGACTGCCCCGACAGTGGGCCTGTTCGGGATGAACATGAACGCCGCGGCGGACCCGGCGGTCTCGGCCCGTATCGCCCGGCGGGCCGAAGAGCTCGGCTACGACTCGCTGTGGGCGGCCGACCATGTCGTCCTGCCGCGGCCTCGTACCGAGGACTCCCCGCTGGAGCCGGACACCCCCCTGCTCGATCCCGTGGTGGCTCTGACGCATCTGGCGTCCCACACGGAACGGATCCGGCTCGGCACCGGTTGCGTCATCCTGCCGCAGCGCAACCCCGTGATCCTGGCCAAGCAGTTGGCCAGCCTCGACGTGGTCAGCGGGGGCCGGCTGCTGTTCGGCGCCGGCGTCGGCTACCTGGAGCCCGAAATGAGCGCTGTGGGCGTCCCGATGGCCGGCCGCGGCGCACGGGCGGACGAGTACCTCCAGGCCATCCACGCCCTCTGGTACGAGGACAAGCCCGCCTTCCACGGCTCGTATGCCCGCTTCGATTCCGTCGATGCCCGTCCGCGGCCCCTCCAGCGGCCGGTGCCGCTGGTGATCGGCGGACACAGCGCCGCGGCCCATCGGCGCGCGGTCGCCCACGGAGACGAGTGGTTCGGCTATCTCGTCGGCGTACGCTCCACCGCGGCACAGGTGCGCGCGCTCAAGGAGCTCTCCGACCGTGCCGGGCGGCAGGACCGGCCGCTCAAGGTTTCCGTGGCCCCGGCCCGGCCGCTGGACGCCGCCACCGTGAGGACGTACGCGGAACTGGGCGTGGACCGGCTCGTCGTGGTCCCGCCCATGGACCTGACCGTGCGGGAGCTCGAAGAGTTCGTGGAGCGGCACGCGCCCCGCGTGCTCGGGGCGGCCCCGGCCTGATCTAGGCCGTCCCGTGGTCGGCCGCGATGAAGGAGGAGACCTGCTCCCCGACCATCAGCGCGGGCGCGTGGGTGTTGCCCGTCGTGATCGCCGGGAACACGGAGGCGTCCGCGACCCGCAGGCCCTCGATGCCGTACACCCGCAGCCGGGGATCGACGACGGCGTCGGCGTCCACCCCCATCTTGCAGGTGCCCGACTGGTGGTGGTACGTCGTCACCGTACGCCGCAGATAGTCGCGCAGGGCCGGGTCGGCGGTCTCTTCGCCCGCCTCCGGGCCCGGGTACAGCTCGCGGGCCCCCCACTCCTCACGCAGGACCGGGGAGCGTCCGATGTTCCGGCACAACGCCGCGGCGGCCGCCAGGCTGTCCAGATCCGCCGCCGTACGCAACGTGCCGGGGTCGATGAGCAGCTCGTCCTCCGGCTGCGCGCCGGTGAGCCGGATCGATCCGCGGGAGGCCGGCCGGACGATCCCGGCCTGAAGGGTGAAGCCACTGGGAGGGCCCGTCATCCCCGGCTGGTACATGGGGGCCGGGAAGTGCAGCGGCTGGAGGTCCGGCACCGGCAGACCCGGCCGGCTGCGCCAGAACAGATGCGTCTGGGCGGGACCGAGGCCCGGCGACGGCCGGCCGACGGGACGCTCCGTGCTGAAGACGACGGGTGCCAGGACGTGGTCGTGCAGGTTGCGTCCTACGCCCGGGAGGTGGGCCACCGCGTCGATGCCCACAGAGCGCAGCTCAGCCGCGGCGCCGATGCCGGACAGCATCAGCAGCCGGGGCGACTCGATCGCTCCTGCGCTGATCACCACTTCCGCACGGGCGGTGGCCCGCTCGACGGTCCCTTCCCGCAGCCACTCCACGCCGACACACCGCGTGCCGTCGAGGAGTACCCGCCGCACGCGGGCCCCGGTGACCACGGTCAGGCCGGGCGACTGGGCGACCGGATCGAGATAGGCCGCGGCCGCGCTGCACCGGCGGCCGTCGGCAATGGTGAACTGGATCTTCGAAATCCCTTCGGGGCGGCCTGAGTTGTAATCCGCCTGATGGGGGATGCCGGTTTCCCCGGCCGCCTGGATCAGCGCTTCGTGGATGGGGTCCGCGTGGTACTTGGTGAGCACCGGCAGCGGCCCGCCCGAGCCGTGCGTTCCGTCCGCCCCGGTGTCGTAGTCCTCGATGGCCCGGAAGACCGGCAGGACGTCCTGCCAGGACCAGCCGTCGTTGCCGAGGTACGCCCAGTGGTCGTAGTCCAGCGCCGCGCCCCGGGTGTAGATCATCGCGTTGAGCGCGCTCGACCCGCCGAGCACCCGGCCGCGGGGCCAGTGCAGCCTGCGGCCGGCCGCGTGCTCCTGCGGTGTGGTGCGGTACGCCCAGTCCTGCTCGCCGAACCACAGTTCACCGAACCGCAGCGGGTCGTCGATGGCCGGGTTGGTGGCTTCGCCGCCGGCTTCCACAAGCAGGACCTTCGCGCCCCGGTCCACCAGCCGCCGCGTGACGACGCAGCCGGCGGAACCGGCACCCACCACGATGACGTCGAAGGGACCCTCGCTGAGCTGTTCGGCCACGTTCCGGCCTCCGTTGACGGTTCGTCGGGTTCGGGTTCGGGTTCGGGCGCGCGCGAGGGACGGGCGCGGGGCCGGGGGTTCTCACGCGGAGGTGAAGACCAGCACCGCGTTCTGGCCGCCGAAGCCGAACGAGTTGCTCACCGCCACCTCGATCTGCTGGGCGCGGGGGCCCTTCGCGACGATGTCCAGTTCGATCTCCGGGTCCAGGTTCTCCAGGTTCGCCGTCGGCGGCACGGTCGCGTTCTGCACGGTGAGCACGGTCAGCACCGCCTCGATCGCGCCCGCTGCCCCGAGGGCGTGACCGACCGCGCCCTTGGCGGACGTCACCGTCGCACGGTCGCCCAGCAGTTCGTGCAGGACCTTGGACTCGGCCGCGTCGTTCAGCGGCGTCGAGGTGCCGTGCGCGTTGACGTGGTCGACCTCGTCCGGTGTCACGCCCGCCGAGGCCAGTGCCGTTTCCAGGGCCTGCCGGACACCGGTGCCCCGCGGGTCCGGCGCCGTCATGTGGTGAGCGTCGGCGGAGGCGCCGTACCCCGCGATCCTCGCCCGTACGCGAGCCCCGCGAGCCCGTGCGTCCGTCTCGCGTTCCAGGACCAGGACGCCACTGCCTTCGCCGATGACGAAGCCGTCACGGTCCACGTCGAACGGGCGGGAAGCGGCGGCCGGGTCGTCCAGCCGTCGGGACAGCGCCCCCATCTGCGCGAACCCGGTGACGATCAGCGGACTCACCCCGGCTTCGCTGCCGCCCGTGACCACCACGTCGCAGCGGTCGTCGTGCAGCAACTGCGTCGCGGCCCCGATCGCGGTCGCACCGGAGGCGCAGGCAGTCGCGGTGACGAAATTGGGACCGCGGGCGCCGAACTCCATCGCGAGGTGACCCGCGACCATGTTCGGCACCAACAGGGGGATCAGCAGGGCCGAGACGGAGCCCGGCCCTTCGGACAGCATGGTCCGGTGCTGCTGCTCCCAGGTCGAGACACCGCCGAGCCCGCACCCCATGACAACGCCGACGCGCGCGCCGTCCCACGTCCTCGGGTCGAGCCCCGAGTCGGCGACGGCCTCCCGCGCGGCGACGATGGCCAGCTGGACGAACCTGTCGTGTACGAGGGTGCTGCGGCGGCCGACGAGTCTGGCCGCGTTGAACTCCGGGACCGTGCACGAGATGTCGACCGGCAGGCCCTCGAGAGCCGGATCGTACGCGGCCCTCGACAGCCCCTCGCACATGCCCTGCCAGCTCGCCTCGGCGCCGATGCCCGCGGCGGTGACCAGGCCGACCCCCGTGACGGCGACGGGAGCAGCGGTCATGACGTCGTCGCCGCGGCCGCCTGCTCCTCGATCACCTCGGCCGCCCGGCCGATGGTGTCGCGCGGCGACGCGGCGTCGTCACTGATCTTTACGCCCAGTTCCTTCTCGACCACCAGCAGCAGTTCCACGAGGAAGAGCGAGTCCATCTCCAGGTCCTCGAAGGTCACGTCCGGTGTGATCTCGGATCGATCCACCTGGAAACGGTTGACCAGGATGTCGGCGAGCGTGTCGTACATGGCTGCCATCACGGATTCCTTCCGTCCTGTGCTGCTGTCGTGTGGGGCTGTCGTGTGGTGGTGTGCGCAAAAGGGGCGGGGCGGCGGTGGTGCCGCGCCGCGGGTGTCAGGTCGGGCCGGTCGCGGGCCACGTCAGTACGGACGAGCCCCAGGTGAGGCCGCCGCCGAAGGCGGTGAGGAGGATCCGGTCGCCCGGCCGCAGCATCCCGGTGGCATGCGCGTGGTGGAGGGCCAGCGGGATGGACGCGGCCGCGGTGTTGCCGACCTCGGCGATGTTGCTGACGGCGCGCTCGTGCGGGATGTCGAGTTCGTCGGCGAGCCGGATGAGAATCCTGGCGTTGGCCTGGTGGGCGACCAGCCAGTCCACGTCGGTACGGCGCCAGCCGGCCCGCTCCAGCGCGGTGGCCGACGACATCGCCATGCGCTGTACCGCGTGCCGGAAGACCTCCTTGCCGGCCATCGCGAAGTAGTGGTCCGCGGCCTCGGGGGGCAGACCGGACAGGCGCTGTTCCGACCCGCCGGAGCGCACCGTGATGAGATCGCGGCCCTCCCCGTCGCTGCCGAGGTCGAACGGGCCGATGGCGCCCGGCTCCCCGTGGTCCCCCGCGCGCAGCACCACCGCCCCCGCGCCGTCACCGAAGATGGCTGATGTCGTCCGGTCCTTCGGGTCGAGAATGCTGGAGAACGTGTCCGCCCCGATGACCAGAGCGCGGGTGGACGAGCCGGACGCGATCAGCCCGGCGGCGGCGGCGAGGGCGTAGACGAAGCCGGTGCAGACAGCGGAGATGTCGAACGCCGCCACACCGGACAGCGCGAGCCGCGTCGCCACCGTGGGCGCGGTCCCCGGACACGGCCGGTCGGGCGTGGAGGTTGCCACGACCACGGTGTCCACCGAGGGATCGCCGGAGGACTTGAGTGCCTGCTCGCCCGCTCCGACCGCGAGGTCCGAGGTGGCAGTCCCGGAAGCGGCGAAGTACCGCTGCCGGATGCCTGTCCGGGACCGTATCCACTCGTCGGAGCCACCGGAGACCGCGGCGATCTCCTCGTTGGACACCGCGCGCGGCGGCAGGCAGCCGCCGATGCCCGCGAGGACCGCTGCCCGGCTCATGCGATCCGGCCGACGGCCGAGGGCCGGCCCGCCCCGGTCAGCGTGAGCGCGGGGTCCTGGGCCAGGATCTCGGCGTAGCACTGCTGCAGTGGCAGGCCCGGCTGTACGCCGAGTTCCTCGTCCAGTCGCTGACGGGTGCCGTGATACAGGGTCAGTGCTTCACCCTGCCGCCCCGACCGGTACAGGGCGATCATCAGCTGCTCGCAGAAGTGCTCGTTCAGGGGCTGCTGGGCGACGAGCTGGCGTAGTTCGGCGGCCGCCTGGCGGACGTCGCCGACGGCCAGCCTGGCGCTGATGAGGTCTTCCCACATGGTCAGCCGCCGCTCGTCGAACAGCGCGGCCGCCGCCCTGCACCGCAATCCGTCTCCGGCGTCGAGGAGGGCCGGTCCACGCCACAACCGCAGTCCGGACTCGAGGAGTTCGACGGCCCGGCAGGGGTCATGGCGCAAGGCCGCCGAGCCCCGCGCCGCGAGATCGAGGAACCGGTTGCCGTCCACGGCCTCGCGCGGGATGTCCAGTACGTAGCCGTTGTGTACGGCGCGCAGTACGGTCCCGGCGGCCCGTCCCTGGGAAGGGCCGTCCAGGACCTTCCGCAGGCGCGCCGCATGCGCCTGAAGCGCGTTGTGCACATTGCCGAGTGACTGACCGGACCACAGCTCGTCGGCGAGTTCGAGATGGGAGACCGCCCGCCCCGGTTCCAGCGCCAGGGTGGCGAACATGGCGCGTACTTTGTTCGCGCGGATTTCGCGTGGGTGACCGCCCACGGTGACGGATACGGTGCCAAGAATTTCGATGTGCACGACACTCCTAAGTCAATTCGACTCGTCGGGCGTCCTGTCGGCGGCATCGCAATGGTGTCCGGTTGCCGGCTACCGCGATCTCGCGTTGATCAAACTTGGTCAAATTGGCCAGGCGTAATGGTTGTCGTGCGGCAGCTGGACTGTCAAGGGATTTCTGGCGGGTACAGGGGGCGACCCAGGGGCTCCCCAGGGTGCCCAGGGATTCCCCCGGTGCCTTGCCGGGGCGGCGGATGCAAGACTCCTGGCCCCGGAGTCCGCCGAGGGCAACCGCGTGGAATGCGATGCGTATTGAGTATTCGTCGGACCGCAAATTCGGACGCGATCGGAGCAGACGTGTGACGAGTGGATCTGCAGCGAACGGAACGCCGGTACCCCGCCTCGACCACGTCATGGTGCTGCTCGACGGGGCCGCGCACCGCGATGTGTCGGCGAGCGGATTCCTGGCGGAACGCTTCGGCAGGATCAAGCGCAAGGAAGCGGAAAGCTCGGTCGCCGGGCAGTACTCCACGCTGGGAGTGGCCGGCGAGAACACGCTGATCGAGCTGTTCGGCAGCGACCTGCCGAGCGCGTCACCGCTCACGGGAGGTCTGGTGTTCTCGTTCGAGGAACCGGGGTCCGCCGAGCGCGCCCGCGCCGCGCTGGATGCTTCCGGCGAGGTCAAGTACCACCACGACCTGGTGCTCCGTACGGTGGAAGGCGCCGGGGAACAGCAGCCGTGGTACCACCTGATCAGTGTCGGCCTCGGCGAGGGCAGTCCGCTGCTGCTCTTCCTCAACGAGGTGACGCCCGAGTACTTCCACTCCCTCGGCGCGCGGCCCGCACCGGACGGGGCGCTGCTCCGCAAGAGCTATCTGGACGCGGCGCTCGGTGCTCCGGACGGGGCGAAGCGGCTCATGAGGGACGTCACCGGCGTGACGGTTTCGGTTACCGCCGAGCGCGGCCGGCGCCTCGCCGGCGCGCTCGCGGTCTTCGGTTTCGCCGAGGCCGAAACCGGGCCCGGGGTACGGGAACTGCGCGGCCACGGCCTCACCCTCCGGCTGGAGACGGGCGACCGGCTGGAACGCGTCACGGAAATAGAGATCGCCCTGGATCCCGATGCCTACGAAGCCTCGGACCCCAGGGAATTCTTATTCGGTGAGACCTCGCGAATGGTCCTCGAATCACCGGAGACCGCGCGCTGGAGTTTCACTCCCTAGCACTGAGCGATCTTGTGCGGAATGTGTCAGGAAGGTCAGTAAGTCACAGCAGGCCGAGCGCAATCGGGGAGCCCAGAACACATGCCTGAGACGACTCCACTGTTCGGTGAGATATTCAACCGAAACGTCGCGGCAACGCCGGAAGCGATCGCCGTCGAGTTCCAGGACCAGCGGCTGTCGTACCGTGAACTGGACGACGGATCGGCCCGGCTGGCTGCGGAGCTGGTCCGCAGGGGCGTGGGCCCGGACAGCGTGGTCGGGATCGCGGCGAGTCCGTCGCTCCACCTGCCGCTGGCGGTGCTCGGCATCCTGCGCGCCGGTGCGGCCTGGCTCCCTCTCGACCCGGCCTACCCGGCCGACCGGCTCCGCTACATGATCGCCGACTCCGGTCTCGCCCTGCTGGTCGCCGATCCGCAGACCGCTCGCGACCCGGTGTACGAGGGGCTGGAGACCATCAGCCCCGACGTGGACGGCGCCGTGTCGGTGACGCCCCGGTCCGGGGAGCCGCAACCGCTGCCGGTGCCCGGCCGACTGGCCTACGTCATCTACACCTCAGGGTCCACCGGCCGCCCCAAGGGCGTCGCGCTCACCCACCGGGGGCTGGCCAATCTGGGCCGCGCGCAGAGCGAGACCTTCGGCGTGGGGCCGGACGGACGGGTGCTGCAGTTCGCGCCGGCCAGCTTCGACGCGTCGGTGTTCGAGATGACGATGGCGCTGTACGCGGGGGCCACCCTGGTGCTGGCGCCGCGCGAGGACATCGCACCCGGCCCCGGCCTCGCGGATTTCCTGCGCGACCGCCGCATCACCCACGTCACCCTGCCGCCCTCCGTACTGGCCACGCTGCCCGAGGCCGCACTGCCCGACCTGGCGGTCCTGGTGTGCGCCGGTGAAGCGCTGCCGGAGCACCTCGTCGAGCAGTGGCTGCCCGGACGGCGCATGTTCAACGCGTACGGGCCCACCGAGACCACCGTCTGGGCCACGGTCGCCGAGCTGGCGCCCGGCGGCGGCAAGCCCTCCATCGGCACGGCCATCCGTGGCGCCCGCACCCTGGTCGTCGACGAGTCGATGCGGCCGGTGCCCCCGGGCACACCCGGCGAGCTGCTCATCGGCGGGCCGGGCGTGGCGCGCGGTTACCTCGGCCGGCCGGACCTGACCGCGCAGCGGTTCATCCCCGGTCCCGGTACGGCAGAGCACGGGGAAGCCCGGCTGTACCGCACGGGTGACCGCGTGGTGGAGAGGGCCGACGGCAACCTGGAGTTCCTCGGCCGCCTGGACCACCAGGTCAAGATCCGCGGCTTCCGCATCGAGCCGGACGAGATCGCCCGGCAGCTGGCCGAGCACGCACAGGTCACCGACGCCGTGGTGGTCCCGCGCGACGACGGGGCGGGCCCACGGCTCGTCGCCTACGCGACGGGCACCGGCCTGGACACCGCACGGCTGCGGGCCCATCTCGCGGAGCGCCTCCCGGTCCACATGATGCCGGCCGTCATCGTGCCCCTGGAGCAGATGCCGCTGACACCCAGCGGCAAGATCGACCGGGAGAACCTGCCCGCGCCCGGCAGAACACCGGACACCTCCGGCCGCACGGCGCCCCGTACCCCCACCGAACGGGCGCTCGCGGCCGTACTGGCCGACCTGCTCTCCCTCGACTCGGTCGGCGCGGACGACGACTTCTTCGCCCTCGGCGGCCACTCCCTGCTGGCCGGGCGGCTGGCCGCCCGGGTGCGCTCGGAGCTCGGCCGGGAGCTTCCGCTGCGCCGCGTGTACGAAGCGCGCACCGTGGCGGCGATGGCCCTCCTGATCGACTCGGCCGCCCCCTCGGGCGGCCCGACCGTGCCGCCGATCCGGGCCCGGAAGCGCGACGAGGCGGACGTACCGGTTCCGCTGTCCTTCCCCCAGGAACGCATCTGGTTCCTGGAGAAGCTCGCGCCGGGCAACCTCGCGTACAACGCGCAGGCCGTGATCCGCCTGCGCGGCCCGCTCGACGTCGACGCGCTGCACGCCACCCTCAACGAGATCGTGCGCCGCCACGACGTGTTCCGTACCGCGTTCAGGGAGGTCGACGGCCGGCCCCTGCAGTTCCCGCAGCCGCCGATGGAGATCGAGCTGCCGCTGCACGACCTGACCGGGCTCGGCGCCGACGAGGGGACGGAGCGCGCCGACGCCGTCATCAGGCAGACCGTGCAGGCCGCCTTCGACCTCACCACGCCGCCGCTGGTGCGCTGGGTGCTGATCCGGCACGGCGAGGACGATCACACGCTCGTACACGTCGAACACCACCTGGTGCACGACGGCTGGTCGTACGCCCTCTTCCTGCGGGAACTGCAGGAGCTCTACCCGAGCCTGGCGCGGGGCGAGGCGTCACCGCTGCCCGAACCGGCCATCGGTTACTCCGACTTCGCGCTGTGGCAGCGGGAGTGGCTGCGAGGCGATGTGCTGGACGCGTACCTCGCGCACTGGACCAGGGAACTCGACGGCATACCGCCCGCCCTGGAGCTCCCCACGGACCGGCCGCGCCCGGTCGGACAGAGCTTCCGGGGCTCCTCGGTGCGTATCGACCTGCCCGGCGGGCTCTGCCGCGGACTGCGCGCCTACAGCCGCTCCCGGGGCACCACCCTCTACTCCACGATGCTCGCCGGATTCTCCGCGGTGATGTCGCGCTACTGCGGCCAGCGTGACGTGGTGGTCGGCAGCGGGGTCGCCAACCGGCGGCTGACGGAGATCGAGCAGATGATGGGCATGGTCGTCAACACCGTACCGCTGCGCATCGACCTGTCCGGGCAGCCGGACTTCGACGACCTCGTCGGGCGCGTACACGACACCGTCGGACGGGCACACGAATGGCAGGACGTGCCGCTGGACCGGCTCGTCGACGCCTTGGCGCTGCCCCGCGACCCCTCCCGCAACCCGGTGTTCCAGGTCATGTTCAGCTTCCACGACTCGCAGGTCCCGGACCTGGACTTCATGGGCATCCGCGGCTCCCTGCTGGAACTGCACAACGACTCCGCCAAGACCGACATCAACGTCGTCGTGATTCCACGTGCCGAGCAACACGCCGGTCACGGGGTCGGTGACGACGACTCGGCCATCACCCTGATCTGGGAGTACGCCACAGACCTCTTCGACGCACCGACCATGCGCCGGATGGTCCAGCACTACACGACCCTCCTGGAGGAGGCACTCGGCGCCCCCGGGCTCCCCTTCGACCGGCTGCCGCTGCTCGCCGGCGGTGAGCTCGCCGACGTGCTCAGCGGATCGCGGGGAGCGGCGACGGCGTTCCCGTACGACCGGACCGTCCCCGAGTTGTTCGCCGAGCAGGCGGCCGCCCGGCCGGACGCGACGGCGCTCGTCTGCGGCGGACGGACCCAGACCTACGCGCAGGTGGAGGAGCGGGCCAACCGCCTGGCCCACCTGCTGCGGGCGCGCGGCGTCGGCAGGGATGTCCCCGTCGGCGTACTGCTCGAGCGCGGTGACCAGATGGTGATCACGCTGCTGGCCGTCCTCAAGGCCGGCGGCGGGTACGTACCTCTCGATCCCGGATATCCGGCGGAGCGGCTCACCGCGATGCTCGACGACGTCGCCGCGCCGCTCGTGGTGACGCGCGCCGGCCTGAAGGGGCGGCTGGCCCCGGGGGCGGCCCGGACGCTGGTCCTGGACGAGGTGGCCGGGGAACTCGCCCAGGCACCGGCACACGCGCCGGCCGCGCAGGCCGCACCCGGCAGCCTCGCGTACATCCTGTTCACCTCCGGCTCCACCGGCAGGCCCAAGGGCGTGATGGTCGAACACCGCTCGGTGCTGCGGCTGGTCTGCGGGACCGACTACGTCTCCTTCGGTACGCAGGAGCGGCTGGCCCAGGTCGCCGACGCCTCCTTCGACGCGCTCACCTTCGAGCTGTGGGGCGCGCTGCTGCACGGTGGCGCGCTGTGCGTCGTCGAGGCGGAACAGCTGCTCACCCCCGGCGGGCTGGCGGCCGCACTGAGCGAGCACGGTGTGACCGGCATGTTCCTCACCTCGGCGCTGTTCACCGAGGTGATGACGGAGAACCCGGGCGCCTTCGCCGGGCTGACCAACCTGCTCGTCGGCGGCGATGTGCTCAACGTGAGCCGAATACGGCAACTGCTGGACAGTCCCGCCGACAAGAGGCCGGCGCGGCTGGTCAACGGATACGGACCCACCGAGACCACGACGTTCGCGGTGTGCCACCTGATCGAGTCACTGCCGGACGGTACGTCCTCGGTGCCCATCGGCCGCCCGATCGCCAACACGACGGCCCACGTGCTCGACCCGCGTCTGCGGCCGGTTCCGGTCGGTGTGCCGGGCGAGCTGTACATCGGCGGCCCCGGTGTGGCCCGCGGATACGCGAACCGGCCCGGACTCACCGCCGAACGGTTCCTGCCCGATCCGTACGCCGGTGGCGGGGCGCGGATGTACCGCACGGGCGATGTGGCGCGCTACCGCAGGGACGGAACGCTGGAGTTCCTCGGCCGGGCCGACCACCAGGTCAAGATCCGCGGATACCGGATCGAGCCGGGTGAGGTCGAGGCGGCCCTCACCGCCCACCCCGGAGTGGCACAGGCCGCGGTCGTCGTCGACGACGCCCCGTCCGGCCGGCGGCTGGTCGCCTATGTGGCGTCCGCGCCGGGCCGGTCCGCGCCTCCCCCCGACGAGCTGCGGGACTTCCTCGCCCGCACCCTGCCCGCGTATCTGCTGCCCGCCGTGTACGCCGAAGTGGCGGCGATGCCCCTGACCACCAGCGGCAAGGTGGACCGCGCCGCACTGCCGGCAGTCACCGACAGCAGGCTGCCGCTCGAAGGCCATGTGACACCGAGAACCGTGACGGAGCGGACACTGGCCGCGCTGCTCGCCGAGATGCTCGACGTCCCCGAAGTCGGCGCGGCGGACGATTTCTTCGTTCTCGGCGGCAACTCCCTGCTGGCGATGCGCCTGATGAGCAGGGTCAACGAACGGTTCGTCGTGGACCTGCCGCTGCGTGACTTCCTCCTCACGCCGACCGTCGAGCGCCTCGCGTCCGACGTGGACGCCGCGCTCGCGTCCGCCGGCGGCGGCCGGCCGCCGGCCCCCGCCCGCGGGGCCGACTCCGACGAGGACCTGCTCCACCGGATCGACGAACTCTCCGACGACGAGGTGAACGCACTCTTGCGTGACATGGCTGAGAACGAGGTCGAACGATGACGGACGGCACTCTCTTCGGCGGCGCCGCCGACGACCGGCGGGCCCAGCTCGCGGAGCGGCTCAAGCGGCGTATCTCCGAGCGTCACTACCCGCTCTCCTACCCACAGCAGCGCCTGTGGTTCCTCGACCAGCTCGACCCGGACAACGCCGTCTACGTGGTCCCGCTGATCTACCGGATCAGCGGCCCGCTGGACGTGGCCGCCATGGAGCGCGCCCTCGGCGAAGTGGTCCGCCGGCACCACGTGCTGCGTACGGTCTACCGGTCGGTGGACGGCACCCCGCGCCAGTTCGTCCGCCCGGCCGGGCCCCTGACCATCCCGGTCCACGATCTGTCCGCCCGGCCCGACCCGGCGGCCGAGGCGGAGCAGGAGTGCCGGCGGGAGGCGGCCCGGCCGTTCGATCTGGCGGCGGACCTGCCCGTACGGCCTCTGCTGCTGCGGCTCGCGCCCGACGCGCACTGGTTCTGCCTGAGCCTGCACCACATCGCCTGCGACGGGTGGTCGCTCGGTGTCCTCGGCGGCGAACTGTCGGCCCTGTACGGCGCCTTCGCCGAGGGCCGGGAGCCGGAACTGGCTCCGGTGGAGGTGCAGTACGCGGCCTTCGCCGAGGAGCAGGAGCCCAGGCTCCAGGGGGATCGGCTGGAGGAGATGCTCGGTTACTGGCGGGAGCGGCTGGCCGGGGCCCCCGCTCTGGCGACGCTGCCCGGGGACCGTCCGAGACCTCCCACACAGAGCCACCTCGGCAGCCATCTGGACTTCGCCATCGGCGCCGATGTCACCGAGCGGGTGGGCGAGCTGGCCCGTGCCGACGGCGCCACGCCGTTCGCGGTGCTGCTGGCCGCGTTCGCCGCCGTGGTGCACTCCCGGGCAGGCGGTGACGAGGTGATCGTCGGATCACCCGTGGCGGGCCGGACCAGGGCCGAACTGCAGTCCCTCATCGGCTTTTTCACCAACACCGTGGTGCAGCGCGTCGACGTTTCCGGCGAGCCGACGTTCCGGCAGCTGGTGGCCCGCGCCCGGGACGAGAGCCGGTCCGCGGTCGCGCACCAGGAGCTGCCCTTCGAGAAGCTGGTCGAGGAGTTGCAGCCCAGTCGCGACCCGGCCCACAACCCGCTCTTCCAGCTCATGTTCAGCTACCACGAGGGCGACGCCGACGGCCTGGTCCTGCCGGGCTGCGCAGTACAGCTGGTGCCGGGCGACACCGAGACCTCGAAGTTCGACCTGACCCTCAGCCTCACCCGGACCGGTGACCGGCTGTCGGCCCGCCTGGAGTTCAGTACCGGCCTCTTCGAAGAAGCCACGGCCCGCTCGATCGGCGAGCAGTACAGGGCCGTCCTCGCCGCCGCCGTGGCCGCCCCGGACACCCCGCTGCGTCAACTGCCCGTTCTGTCACCGGACGAGACCCGCCGTGTCCTGGTGGACTGGAATCCGCCCGCCGAGCCCGTACCGGACGTGCTGATCCACGAGCTCATCGCGGAGCAGGCCGCACGGACGCCGGACGCCCCGGCGCTGCTGGGCGCGGAGCAGCAGCCCGAGGACGCGATGACGTACCGCGAACTGGACCGGCGCGCCGAGGCGCTGGCCACCCGGCTGCGGGCCCACGGGGTCGCCGCGGACGTACCGGTCGGCGTCTACCTGGACCGCTCGCCCGACCTGGTCGTCGCCCTGCTGGCCGTCCTCAAGGCGGGCGGCGCGTATCTGCCGCTCGACCCCGGCTACCCGGCCGACCGGATCGCGTTCATGGCCGAGGACTCGCGCTCCCCGGTGATCGTGACGCGAGCGGCCCTGGCCCGCCGCGTCGCGGGGCTGCCCGCGTCGCCGCTGCTGCTCGACACGCCCGAGCCGGACGGAACGCCCGCCGGGGCAGTGGGCCCGGCCGCCGCCGTCTCGCCGCAGCACCTGGCGTACGTCATCTACACCTCGGGCTCGACCGGCAGGCCCAAGGGCGTGATGATCTCGCACCGCAATGTCCAGACGTTCTTCGGCGGCATGGACAAGGTGCTCGGCGGAGACGCCCCGGACACCTGGCTCGCCGTCACCAGCATGTCCTTCGACATCTCGGTTCTGGAGCTGCTGTGGACGCTGGCACACGGCTACCGGGTGATCATCCGTGGCGACGAGCCGACCCGGCACAGCGTCGGGTCCGGCAGCCCGGCCGTGACCTCCTCGACGCAGGCGCGGCCGCTCGACCTCAGCCTGTTCTACTTCGGCGGCGACCGGGGAGGCGAGCCGGGCGACGCGTACCGGCTGCTGATCGAGGGCGCCAAGTTCGCCGACCGTAACGGCTTCTCGGCCGTATGGACGCCGGAGCGGCACTTCCACGCGTTCGGCGGGCTGTACCCGAACCCGTCGGTCACCGCGTCCGCGATCGCGGCGATCACCGAGCGCGTGGCGGTACGGGCGGGCAGCGTCGTCCTGCCGCTGCACGATCCGCTGCGGGTGGCCGAGGAGTGGTCCGTCGTGGACAACATCTCCCACGGCCGGGCCGGCGTCTCGGTCGCGTCGGGCTGGCAGCCGGACGACTTCGTGCTCGCGCCCGACGTCTACGCCGACCGCAAGAAGGCCATGATGAGCGGTCTCGGCGAACTGCGCCGGCTGTGGCGCGGGGAGACCGTACGCCGCCGCAACGGGGCCGGCGCCGAGGCAGACGTACGTATCTTCCCGCCGCCCGTCCAGGACGAACTGCCGGTGTGGGTCACCAGCGCCCGCAGCCCCGAGACGTTCCAGCTCGCGGGTGAGAGCGGGGCGGGGCTGCTGACCCACCTGCTCGGCCACAGCGCCGAACAGCTCGCGGAGAAGATCCAGCTCTACCGGCAGGCGTGGCACGATGCCGGGCATCCGGGCAGCGGCCAGGTGACGGTCATGCTCCACACCTTCGTCGGGACGGACACCGACGAGGTGCGGGAGACCGTACGCGAGCCCCTGTGCGCGTACCTCAAGTCCTCCTTCGACCTGCTGGCCGGCCTCGGACAGGCCATGGGGCGGGAGACCGATCTGCGTACGCTGCCCGAGGACGAGCTCGACCACCTCGTCGCGCAGGC
Organism: Streptomyces sp. NPDC003016; assembly: GCF_053591455.1. Taxonomy (NCBI): domain Bacteria; kingdom Bacillati; phylum Actinomycetota; class Actinomycetes; order Kitasatosporales; family Streptomycetaceae; genus Streptomyces; species Streptomyces sp. NPDC003016. The sequence goes on along the minus strand of NZ_JBSFTV010000042.1, from coordinate 21,579 downwards.
CTTCGACCGGTTCTTCGAAACGTCGGGGCTGCTGGGTACGCCGGAGCACTGCGCCGATGTGATCGACCGGCTCAAATCGATCGAGGTGGACGAGGTGGCCTGCCTCATCGACTTCGGCGTCGAGCACGAGCGGGTGCTCGCCTCCCTGGAGCACCTCGCGACGGCACGCGAGCTGAGCGAGTCCCGGCGCCGCACCGCGCAGGCCGACGAGCCCCTCGCGGCGCAGCTCGTCCGGCACGGGGTCACCCATCTGCAGTGCACGCCCTCGGTGGCGGGGCTGCTGGCGGAGGACGACGGCGCGGCCGCCGCGTTCCACGGGCTGGACCGGCTGCTGGTCGGTGGCGAGGCGCTGCCCGCCCCGCTCGCCGAGCGGCTGGCGACACTGCTGCCCGGCAAGGTGCACAACATGTACGGCCCCACCGAGGCGACGGTCTGGGCGACGACGGCGCCGGTCGGCGGCCCCGGGCCGGTGACGATCGGGCGGCCGCTGGCCAACGTACGGGCGTACGTCGTCGACGGCTATCTGCGGCCGACGCCCGCCAACGCCCCGGGAGAGCTGCTCCTCGGCGGCCCGGGTGTCGCGCGCGGCTATCTCGGCCGGCCCGGGCTCAGCGCGGAACGCTTCGTCCCGGACCCCTTCGCCGCGGAGCCGGGGCAGCGGCTCTACCGCACCGGGGACCTGGTGCGCCGACGTGCCGACGGTGAGCTGGAGTTCCTCGGCCGGCTGGACCACCAGGTCAAGGTCCTCGGCCACCGCATCGAACTCGGCGAGATCGAGAACACCCTGGGCGCGCATCCCGACGTACGGAACGTGGTCGTCACCGTGCGCGGGGAGGGCGGGCACAGCCGCCTCGTCGCCTACTGCGTCCCCGTCCCGCACGGTGCGAACGCCCTGACCGCGCCCGCACTGCGGGCGTTCGGCGCCAAGTCGCTGCCGGACTACATGGTTCCCGCGGACGTCGTCCTCCTCGACGCCCTGCCGATGACGGCCAACGGGAAGGTGGACCGCGGCCGGCTGCCCGGCCTGGAGAACCGGCCGGCCGCCGCCTACCGGCCGCCGGACAACGACAAGGAGCGTCACGTGGCCGAGGCACTGGCCGAGGTGCTGCGCGCCGAGCGGATCGGCATGGACGACAACTTCTTCGACGCGGGCGGGAACTCGCTGCTCGCCGTGCAGGCGAGGGCACGGCTGCAGCCCGTGCTCGGCGACGGGCTGTCCCTCGTGGACATCTTCCGCTATCCCACGGCGCGGGCGCTGGTCGCCGCGTTCGACACGGCGGGCACACCGGGCGCGGCGGGGAGCGGCGACGGGCTGGACCGGGTACGCAAGGCGGCCGGCCGGCGGGCCGACGCGTTCGCCCGGCAGGCGAAGCGACGAGCGGAACGGAGTGGGGCATGACAGGGGGCGAAGAGCTGGACGGCGTCGAGCCGGTGGCCATTGTCGGCCTCGCCTGCCGGGTGCCGGGGGCCAGGACCGTCGACGAGTTCTGGCGCAACATGCGCGACGGGGTGGATTCGATCACCTGGTTCGGGCGGGAGGAGCTGGCGGCCGCCGGCGTCGACGAGGAGACCCTCGCCGATCCCGACTATGTCCCCGCCTCCGGCCATCTGGACGGCGCGGACCACTTCGACGCCTCGTTCTTCGGCTTCAACGCGGGCGAGGCCGAGACGATGGACCCCCAGCAGCGCATGTTCTGCGAGACCGCCTGGGAGGCCATGGAGGACTTCGGCCACGACCTGGCCCGCTTCGACGGGGCGGTCGGCGTCTTCGGCGGCTCGTTCATGAACAAGTACATGGCCCAGAACCTGAACACCAATGCGCGCTTCCTGCACTCGCCGATGGCCCCCGTGGCGCGGATGTTCAACGACAAGGACTTCCTCGCCACCCGCATCGCCTATCTGCTCGACCTGACCGGCCCGGCGTACACGGTGCAGACGGCCTGCTCGACCTCTCTGGTCGCCACTCACCTGGCCTGCCAGTCACTGCTCAGCTACGAGTGCGATGTGGCGCTGGCCGGGGGAGTGACGGTCAATGTGCCGCTGAAGGCCGGCTATCCGGTCGCCGACAGCGGGCTGTTCAGCGCCGACGGACGCTGCCGCCCCTTCGACGCGAAGGCAGGCGGCACGGTGCCCGGCAACGGCGCTGTGGTGCTCGTGCTGCGCAGGCTCTCGGAGGCGCTGGCCGACCGGGACCACATCTACGCCGTGATCCGGGGTTCGGCGGTCAACAACGACGGCTCGATGAAGGCCGGATTCGCCGCTCCCAGCGTCGACGGCCAGGCCCGGGTGATCGCCTCGGCGCTGGCGATGGCCGGTGTCGACCCGTCCACCATCGGCTACCTGGAAGCGCACGGCACCGCCACACAGGTGGGCGACCCGATCGAAGTCACCGCGCTGACCCAGGCGTTCCAGCTGCCGGGCGACGCCGCCGGCCAGTGCGCGCTGGGCTCGGTGAAGGCCAACATCGGCCATCTGGACGCGGCAGCCGGCGCAGCCGGACTGATGCGGGCCGCACTGGCCGTCCACCACGGGCAGATCCCTCCCACCGCGAACTTCACGCTGCCCAATCCCGGTCTCCGGCTGGAGGACACGCCGTTCTACGTGCCGGACGGCGTGCGCGACTGGCAGCCGGCGAGCGGGCCGAGGCGGGCCGGAGTGAGCTCCTTCGGAGTGGGCGGCACCAACGCGCACGTCGTCATCGAGCAGGCCCCGGCCGCCGGACCCTCTTCGGCGCAGCCGCGGGAGTGGCAGCTGCTCCCTGTCTCCGGACGTGACCGGACCGCCGTGGACGCCGCCACCGAGCGGCTGGCGGCCCGTCTCGACCGCGCGGATCCGCCCCCGGCCCTGGCCGATGTGGCGTACACGCTCCAGGACGGCCGGCGAAGTTTCGGGCTGCGCAGGTTCGCGGTCTGCACGGACGCGGCGGACGCGGTGCGCGCGCTGCGCGGCGAGGATCCGGACCGGCTCCACACCAGGAGCGCGCCCGACGGGAAGCACGAGGCGGTCTTCGCCTTCCCCGGCGGCGGCATGCAGCACCCGGACATGGGCCTGGACATCTACCGCTCGGAGAAGGTGTTCCGCGCCGAGGTGGACCAGTGCGCGGAACTGCTGGTGCCCAGGCTCGGCTTCGACCTGCGCAGGCTGCTCTTCCCCGCCGCCTTCACACCGCTGAGCGGCAGGGAACTCACCGGCGGCGCCGCCACGATGGGACGCGGCCAGGGAGCCGGGGTCGTGTCCGCGCTGTTCACGATCGAGTACGCGCTGGCGCGTCAGCTGACGGCCTGGGGCATACGCCCGGCAGCGATGATCGGACACAGCCTCGGCGAGTACGTCGCCGCCTGCCTCGCCGGAGTGTTCACCCTTCCGGGCGCGCTCGACATCACCCTCGCCCGCGGCGAGCTGTTCGCGAAGATGGAGCCGGGCCGGATGCTCGTCGTCCAGCTGCCCGAGGAGGAGCTGCTGCGCCTGCTGCCCGACCGGGTGTCGGTCTCGGCGGTCAACGCACCCGATCTGACGGTGGTCGCCGGTCCGGACGAGGACATCGCGGCGCTGCTGAAGGACCTGCGCGGGCGCGGCATCGACTGCCGCAAGGTGAGCGTTCCGGTGGCCAGTCACTCGTGGATGGTCGACCCCTACCTGGAGGAGTTCACCCGCAAGGTGGACCGGCTCACCCTCTCCAAGCCGGAGATCCCCTTCGTCTCCGGCGTCACCGGTACCTGGATCACCCCGGTCGAGGCCACGTCCCCCGAGTACTGGGCTCAGCACCTGCGCCGTCCGGTGCGGTTCGCGGACGGGGTGCGCAGTGTCCTCGACCGGCCCGGCCGGACCCTGCTCGAAGTCGGCCCCGGCAAGGCGCTGACGTCGCTGATCGCCGCCCAGCGGATGGCCCCGGCGCCGGTCGCGGTCGCCACGATGGGGCTGCCGCGCGACCCGGCCCCCGACCTGGCCCACCTGGTCACGGCGGTCGGCCGGCTGTGGCAGCAGGGGGTCGCCGTGGACTGGGACGCCTTCCACGGCGAGGCCGCCCCGCGCCGCGTGCCGCTGCCCGCCTATCCGTTCCGGGGCAAGCGGTACTGGGTCGAGGCGCGGCAGACCCGGCCCGCTGCCGGGCCGCAGCCGTACGCCGGGGAAGCGGCGCCGGAGGCGGGCGAGGACCGGGCCGACGCCCTGGTGGCGCCACGCACCGGGACGGAACGCCAAGTGGCCGGCATCTGGTGCAGCCTGCTGGGCATCGACCGGATCGGAGTCGACGACGACTTCTTCGATCTCGGAGCGCACTCGCTGATGGTGACCCAGGCCACCCGCCGGTTACGGCGTATGGGAGTCACCGGCCTCGCCGCCCGGGACGTGCTGCGCGCGCCGACAGTGGCGGCGCTGGCCGCCGTGGTCGAACGGGCGCTGGGGGGCACGGACGCGCCTGCCGCGCCGCCCGGCCCGGACCTGGAGGACGAGGTGCGGCTGGACGAGGACATCCGGGCGGACGGTCTGCCCGCCCCGCACGACGGGCCGCCGGGAACCGTGCTGCTCACCGGTGCCACCGGCTTCGTCGGCGCCTTCCTCTGCGCCGAACTGCTGGAGCGTACGGACGCCACGGTCCTGTGCCTGGTACGGGCCGCGGACGCGGCGAAGGGACTCGACCGGGTCCGCGCCGCGCTGGACTCGTACGGCCTGCCGGCGCCCCGCGGTTCCCGGCTGCGCGTGGTGACCGGCGACCTGGCCAAGCCGCTGCTCGGCCTGACGCCGGACACCTTCGACGAGCTGGCCGCCGAGGCCGACGCCGTCTACCACTGCGGCGCATGGGTCAACTTCGTACGCCCGTACCGTGCGCTGAAGTCGGCCAATGTGCTGGGCACCCAGGAGGTTCTGCGGCTGGCAGCCCGCTCGCGCCTCAAGCCCGTGCACCACATCTCCACGCTGGCGGTCCTGGCGGGGGCGATGACCGGGGACAGGGACACCCTCCTGGAGGACGATCCGCTGCCCGGGCCGGTCGGCCACGACACGGCGTACAGCCAGAGCAAGTGGGTGGCGGAAGGGCTGGTCCGGATCGCGCGGGAGCGCGGGATACCGGTGTCCGTCTACCGCGCGGGCGGGGTGCTGTGCGACAGCCGCAACGGCGCCGCCAACAGCGAGGACTACATCACCAAGGTCATCCAGGGCTGCGTCCAGCTGGGGCTCGCGCCGCAGCGGGCCTACCGGCTGTCCGTCGGTACGGTCGACCACCTGGCGAAGCAGGTCGTCGGGCTGTCCCAGCGGCCGGCTTCCCGGAACCGGACGTTCCACACCATCGACCCGCGGCCGCTCGAGTGGAACCACATCTTCGAGAGGATCAGGGAGTTCGGGTATCCCGTGCGCAGCGTGCCGTTCGAGGAGTGGCGTGCGGCGCTCATCGAGCAGGTGGACCGCGAGGGCGAGGACAACGCCCTGGCGCCGCTGATGGCCATGCTCGGAGACGTGCCCGACCGGCGGATGCCCGCGATCGACTGCGCCAACGTGCTGCGGACGCTGCCGCCGGAGCTGGCCCCCGCACCGGCCCTGGACGCTCCCTTCTTCCAGCGGATGCTCGGATTCTTCGTACGCCGGCGACTGCTGCCCGCGCCCGAGAGCGGCGCGACCACCACCAGGACGGAGAAGTAACGAGACATGCCACAACTCCTTACCGGCGCCACGGTCATCGACGGCCTGGGCGGCGACCCGGTGCCCGCGGGTTCGGTGCTGGTCGACGGCGAACGGATCACCGGGACGGACGTACGGGGACCGGCGCGCGATGCCGACCTCGTCGACCTGAGCGGTCTGACGCTGCTGCCCGGTCTCATCGACGCGCACGTCCACCTCGGGCACTCCAGTGAGTCCCGGGCGATCCTCAACATGGAACTCTCTGTCGCCGAACGGGCCGCGGACATCTTCCGCACGCTGCGGCAGACCCTCGACGCCGGGTTCACCGCCGTGCGCGACTGCGGCGGGATCGACCACGGAGTGCTGCGGACCGTGGGGCGCGGACTTGTCCCCGGGCCGAGGATCTGGGCGTCCGCGTCCCCCCTCGTGCAGTGCGGCGGACACGGGCACCTGGGGTCGCCGTTCCTGCCGCCGGACGAGACCTTTCACTTCCGGGTGCGCGGGCTGACTGCCGTCGGCCGTATCTCCGACGGCAGTGACGAGGTGCGCAAGGCTGCTCGCGAGTGCTTCAGACAGGGCGCGACCTTCCTCAAAATGGCCGTCACGGGCGGCGTGGTGTCCATCGCCGACTCCCTGGACGACACCCAGTTCACCATCGAGGAGATCGCCACCGCGGTGACCGAGGCACGGGCCCGGCACACCTACGTCACGGTCCACGCGCACAACGTCGCCGGCATCCACAACGCGGTCAAGGCGGGTGTGGAATGCGTCGAGCACGGAACCGGGATCGACGAGGAGACCGCCGCGATGATGGCGGCCGGCCGGGTCAGCCTCGTACCGACCCTGTCCATCGCCAAGGTCCTCACGGAGAACTTCGAACAGCACGGGCTGCCGCCGCAGATCCGCGAACGCGTCGGCGACACGATGCGGGGCATGACCGACGGGCTGCTCGCCGCGCGGGAGGCCGGCGTCCCCATCGGCTCCGGCTCCGACCTCATCGGACCGAACCAGAACCGGCGGGGCCTGGAGATCGCCCTCAAGGCCGAGATCATCGGCGCCCGGGAAGCGATCATGTCGGCCACCTCGGTGAACGCCTCCATCATGCGTGTCGCGGACAGGATCGGCTCCATCGAGCCAGGCAAGTACGCCGACCTCGTGGCGGTGGACTTCGATCCGCTCGCCGAGCCCGAACTCTTCGACAACCCCGACCGAGTCGTCCTGGTGATGAAGGGCGGCACCATCGTCAAGGACACCCGCAAGTAGCGGGGGAGAGGCAGCTCATGGCCGACCACGACAGCACTCCGGCAGCACCCGCCACCTATGCGGTGGTGCTCAACGAGGAGGAGCAGTACTCGATCTGGGACGTGGCGCTGCAGATGCCGGACGGCTGGCACGCGGAGGGGTTCTCCGGCAGCAGGGACGACTGCCTCGCCCACATCGAAAACGTGTGGACGGATCTGCGCCCACGCAGCATGCGCGCCGGCTGAACAGCCGGCCGGCCAGCCAGGAGGGGAGAAGATTCACTTGGCCACGTGGTCGGGCGAGATGAAGCCATTGGTCGTCGGCATCGGCGGCACGGGACGACCTGGATCGACGACGGACAAGGCGCTGGCACTGGCGCTGCGGGGCGCGCGGGAGGCCGGTGCCCGGACCCGTCTCTTCGATGCCGGAACTCTCGGCGTGCTGCCGCTCTTCCAGCCGCAGCACAAGGAGCGCGGCGAGACCACGATCGAACTGCTGGACGCCCTTGCCCGCGCCGACGGCGTGCTGCTGGCCAGCCCCAGCTACCACGGCGGCGTATCGGGTCTGATCAAGAACGCGCTCGACTATCTGGAGGACCTCCGGGACGATCCGCGCCCCTACCTGGACGGGCGGGCGGTCGGCTGCGTGGTCACCGCCGCCGGCTGGCAGTCCGCCGGGACCACCCTGTGCGCGCTGCGGTCCATCGTGCACGCGCTGCGCGGCTGGCCGACCCCGCTGGGCGTCGCCCTGAACACCACCGAACATCCACTGGCCTCGGCCGGCATGGGGACCGGCGACCGGTTCGAGACGCAGCTGCTGACGGTCGGCCGCCAAGTGACCGCGTTCGCCATGGCGTTCGGTGGATCGAGCGAAGCCATGGCGGGGGTGACCGGATGACCGCGCAGCACGAGTCCGCATCCCAGCCGGCCCGGGCCGTACGGCACACCACCGCGGAGCGCATCGAGGAGTACAGGGAAAAACAGCGGCTGGCACGCCAACCCGGATCGCCCCGGGCGGCGATGCGACAGCACGTACTGGGAAAGCACACCGCGCGCGAGCGCATCGAACTGCTTCTGGACGACGACTCCTTCATGGAGACCGACCCGCTGGCCCGGCACCGCTCGGCCAACTTCGGCATCGACAGCCGGCGCCCGGCCGGCGACGGCGTGATCACCGGCCTGGGAACGGTGGACGGCCGTCAGGTGTGTGTGTACGCCCAGGACGCGACCTCCTTCAACGGCAGCGTCGGTGAGGTGTTCGGGGAGAAGGTGGGCAAACTCCTCGACATCGCCATGCAGATCGGCTGCCCGGTGATCGGCATGAACGACTCGAGCGGCGCGCGGCTCCAGGAGGGTGTGCTGGCTCTCTCCGCGTACGGCAAGGTCGCCAGGAGGGTGGTCACCGCGTCGGGAATGATCCCGCAGATCTCGGTCGTCATGGGGGTGTGCGCCGGGGGCGCGGTGTACACCCCGGCCGCGACCGACTTCATCGTGATGGTCGACCGTACCTCGCACATGTTCGTGACCGGCCCTGACGTGATCCGGTCGGTGACCGGTGAGACGGTGGGCCTGGAGGAGCTCGGCGGGGCGAGGGTCCATGCGCGGCGGACGGGCAACGCGCACTACATGGCGGCGGACGAGGAGGAGGCCCTCGCGTACGTCAAGGACCTGTTGTCGTATCTCCCGAGCAACAACCTCACGGAGCCGCCGAGTTATCCGACACGCGTGGATGCGGCGGGCACGGCCGGCGATCTCGAACTGGACTCCGTGATCCCGGACGTCTCCGAGCAGCCTTACGACATGCAGCAGGTCATCGCACGGCTCGTGGACGACGGGGACCTGCTCGAGGTGCACCCGGAGTTCGCACAGAACATTCTGTGCGGGTTCGCCAGGATGGAGGGGCACACCATCGGCGTGGTGGCCAACCAGCCCCTCCACCTGGCTGGTTCGCTGGACATCGACGCCGCGGAGAAGGCCGCTCGGTTCGTCCGGTTCTGCGATGCCTTCGGTGTGCCGATCCTGACCCTGGTCGACGTCCCGGGCTTCCTGCCGGGGACCGTCCAGGAGTACGGGGGGATCATCCGCCGCGGCGCCAAACTCGGGTTCGCGTACATCGAGTCCACCGTGCCCAAGATCACCGTCATCACCCGCAGGGCGTTCGGCGGCGGGTACGCGGTGATGGGCTCGAAGGAGCTGGGCGCGGACATCTGCTTCGCCTGGCCGACCGCGGAGATCGGCGTGATGGGTGCCCGCGGCGGCATCGACCTGCTCTTCCACCGCGATCTCACCGCGTCCGACGACCCCGCCGCACTGGAGCGGTCACTCACCGAGCAGTACGAGGAGACGCTGACCAGTCCCTACGCCGCAGCCGAACGCGGCTGCGTCGACGACATCATCGCGCCGTCCGAGACGCGGATCGCCGTGATCAAGGCGCTGCGCGCACTGCGGAGCAAGCGGGTCGCGCCGCTGCCGAAGAAGCACAGCAATATTCCACTCTGACTCTCGACAGGACAGGAGTTGCTGATCTCATGGCAGACGAACGGGAGGAACTCAACGCCCGGCTGCGGACCCTCATCGGGATCTCGGCAGGAATCCCGTTGGGTCCGGGCATGGGTGTGCCCGAGGGCAGGGACAGCCCGGGCACAACCGTCGACGACCCGGCCTGCCTGAGGTGCGGCCGGCCGGCCGGGCACCTGGGGGAGGGCCCGGCCGGCCGGCCCGTCTCCCCGGCCCCCGTCGCGTCAGTCCCCTGAGGAGAACCCGGGCGGGGAGTCCGGGCCCCCACGGGTCACCATCGCGGCGACGGCCGCCCTGTTCGAGACGCCGAGTTTGGCGAAGACGTTGGACAGATGCATCTCCACGGTCTTCTCCGCGATATGCAGCCTCTTGGCGATCAGCCGGTTGGTCAGCCCGTCGCTCACGAGCGCGGCGATCTGCTGCTCCCGTCCGGTCAGGACCATCACGCTGCTCTCCGAGTCGGAACTCTTCGCGCGCGGAGCACGGGCGGCCAGCCGACGCCGCTCGACGCGGGCCTGGCGTGCCAGAGCGGAGGCCCCCAGCTGCTCGCAGGCCAGCTGGGTGGCCTTCAACTCGTGTGCCGATTCGTCGAATTGGCCGTCCTGCCACAGGGCGAGGCCCGCGATCACCCGAGCGCGCAGTGCGTCGATCGTCCGGCCCGCCTCCTCCAGACCTGCTGCGGCCCGCTGCGCGGGAGCCAGCGCTCTTTCCGGGTTCTGGCGGAGCAGCACCTGCGCCTCGGCCAGCGTCGCCAGCGCGATGCGGCCGGGTTGTTCCAGGAGGTCCGCGGCCCGTTTGGCGCGCTGCGCCCACTCCGCGGCCCGTCCCGGCCGGTCCGCGGCGAGTTCCGCCCGTACGAGCAACTCGTACCAGGCGACCCGGGAACCGGCGTCCGCGGTCGGAAGGTCGGCTCCGCCCGCGTCGCTCACCAGCGCCAGGCATCCCTCGTGGTCGCCGTTGAGCAGTCTCGCCTCACCCAGAACCCGCAGGGCGAGCGCCTCCTTCCAGCTGCTCGCCGAGTGCCGGGGCTGCAAGGTGGCGGCGAGGGAGCTCTGCAGGGCGCCGTCGAGATTGCCGAGCGCGATGTCCACGTAGCCCTGCACCGCGTAGGCGTTGACCAGCTCTTCCGGGCTGTCCGTGCGCTCGGCGAGATAGACCGCGTGCTCGACGGCGATCCGCGCGTCGGCGAGTTTGCCCCGGTCGCGCAGCACGAACGCCTGCCCGGCCAGCAGGTGCGGCATGAACAGCCGGTACCCGCTGCGCGTGGCGAAGCCCACGCCCTTGTCGAAGTGGCGGAGTGCTTCGTCCCAGCGTTCGAGCAGCACCTCGCTCCAGCCGATCCAGATCACCGCGTCGAGGCTGTGGGCGAGTTCGCTGTCCAGCATCCCGTCCAGGATCGTGGTGGCCTGCCCGAGCAGCTCGTAGGCGAGCTCCGTGCACCCGTTGGCGGTGTTCGCCATGGCCATCAGACCGAGGCAGGACGCCTGCAGGGGGCGGTCCCCGTGCCGCTCCACCACGGCCAGCGCCTCCTGTGCCCACCGGTAGCAGCCCAGTGGGTCACCGCTGTGCAGCTGGCCGGCGGCTATCTCGAACTGGAGCGATGCGCGGACCAGGGCGTCCTCGCTGCCCAGCGCGTCCAGTTCCATGCGCAGCATGGCGTCGGTCTCCTCGCGGCGGCCGAGCAGCCGCTGCACCATCGCCGCGAAGGCCACGGCTCGGGCGTGGGCGGGCGCCGGATCCCTGGGCAGAATACTCAGCGCCTCGTGCAGCAGATCACGGCACTCCTGCAACTGCCCCGTTGCCCCGCGCGCCTCCGCGAGCTGGGTCATCATGCCGGCCCGCCGGGCCTCGAACCGGGGCTGCTGCGGCAGGGCGCGCAGCGCGGTGGTGAGCCAGGCCGATGCCGTGCCGGGGTCGGTGGAGGCCATGACCCCGGCCGCTTCGGCGAGGACTTCGACCGCGGCGAGATCGCCATGCTTGATCCACTGCTCCACGTGCGGGGCGCGCTCGACGGCGGAGGCGCCACGGGTGCAGAGAGCCTCGTCGGCGCGCAGGTGCATGTCCACGCGCCAGCTCAGCTCGCTGTAGTTGTATACGGCCCGGTGGACCACCGGGTGCCGGAAGGCGAAGTACTGCCCGGGTACGACCGGGTGGACCAGGTCGCGCCGGATCAGCTCGCCGATGGTGCCCAGGACCGCGGTCTCGGTCCGGCCCAGCATCTGCGTAAGCAGCCCCGCCTCGAACTCGTGGCCGACGACGGCAGCGGCATCGATCACCTCCCTCATCTCCGGCCGGAGCGGCACCAATTCCTCGGTGTACCGGGCGTAATTGCCGAAGCGCGGGGTCTGGTTGAGCCGGCCCAGGTCGTCGCGTGCGGTGAAGACAGGCTGTTCGGAGACGAGCGCGTTCAGATACCCGGGGTTGCCGCCGCTCTCCCGGTAGAGGCGTTGACGGTTGATGGCGGTGGCCTCGCCGGCCAGCATCTGGCTTGCCTCGTCTTCGAGAAGCGGTTCCAGGTGCACGTGCTCGACGACCACTTGTTCGGATCGGCCGCGGAGAGCCGCCTGCAGTGCGGGCGTCGCCTGTCGATTGCGGTACGCCATCACGAACAGCATGGGCGCCCGCGGCGGCCTGCGCAGCAGACTGCCGAGCAGTTCGACGGAGGCCGGGTCGGCGGCGTGGTAGTCGTCAAGGACGAGAACCAGCCGGGGCGCGGACAGTTGTTCGAGAAATTCGCGTATGGAGCGGAAGCCGGTCCGCGCCATGGTCTTCACGGCGTCTGCCGCGTGTTCTCCGTCGCCCTCCCCGGTCAGCCGGAGAGCGATTTTCAACTCGTCGCGCTGCCACGGAGGGAGAGCCTCCACGGCCGTGCGCACGAGATCGTGCTGGTCGCCGAATGCGTCGGAGAAAAGGCCGAATGGTGCGGTATCTTCTTGGTGATCCACCCTGCCGGTGAATACGCGGGAGTTCCCGGAACGCGCGATGGCGGCGAACTTCCCCAATACCGCACTCTTGCCAATGCCCGGGTCGCCCGTTATTTTGACAAGCCGGGCAACCGGCTGACGCCCTCCTACCTGGCGGAGTGCGTCGCTCAGTGTCCGCAATACATCTCGCCGTCCGGCGAGAGTCTCTGATTCCGCATGAATGGGCGCAGCCCCCGCTGCACTCCACATGTCTGAATCGGATGAAATAGCATGCTGGCGCAGATTACGGCCGGTACGTGTCATCGCCCCCCCGTCGTCGCATACAGGACTCATGTCCGCGCCGGTGCGGACTGCTCCCCCGGGTGTCGCATAGTGCGCCCTGCACACTAGCAGCAGGGTGGCCCATCGCACAGATTATCGATGGTTATTGCATATTTGCATCCGCACGGTGAGGAGTTGACCTGAAACCTGCGACGGACGTTGGCTGATTCGCAGTGGCTGTGGCCGAGACGGACGGCGGACGGCTTGTTCGTCGGTGGCGCCCCCCGGCCCCTGGCCGCCTCCCGCCCAGGGTTATCCCCAATGCCTCGTGGGCCACGGGTGGACCAGACTTGGCGCGTACTTCCTCTTGACCTGTGCACTGCTGTGTCCGACGTGCACGGGCTGTCGCCGTTTGGAGGAACGCCTGTGAGCACACGGATCTACGCACTCCCGGTCGAACAGACACGGTGGCAAGTGCCCAGCGGGGCAACGACGGTGTTCGACTGGGAGTACGACGAGGGCCGCGACCGGCTGCTCGGCCTGTACGAGAAGGGCAAGCAGAGGCAGTGGGATGCCGCCGAGCGACTCGACTGGTCGATCGACGTCGACCTCGACAACCCCATGGGCGTGCCGGAACAGACCATTGCCATCTACGGATCCCGGGTATGGGACAAGCTCAGCCAGAAGGAGAAGGGAGTTGTCCGCCATCACCTTGCCTCGTGGCAGTTCTCGCAGTTCCTGCACGGCGAGCAGGGCGCGCTGATCTGTTCCTCGAAGATCGTCCACACCGTGCCCGATCTGGATTCCAAGTTCTACGCGGCAACCCAGGTGATGGACGAGGCCCGGCATGTCGAGGTCTATTCGCGCTACCTCAGGGAAAAGCTTGAGCTCGCGTATCCGATCAATCCCAGTCTCAAGTCCATCCTCAACGACGTCATTTCCGACTCGCGCTGGGACATGACCTATCTGGGCATGCAGGTGCTCATCGAAGGACTGGCACTCGCGGCGTTCGGGCTGATCCGGGACAATGCCACGGAGCCGCTGGCCCAGACACTCAATACCTATGTGATGCAGGACGAGGCCCGGCATGTGGCATTCGGCCGGCTCGCCCTGCGCGAGTACTATCCGGAACTCACGCAGGCGGAACGGGACGAGCGCGAGGAGTTCTGCATCGAGGCCTGCTACCAGATGCAGGAGCGGTTCGTCGGTGAGGAAGTCTGGCGCAATCTCGACATCGACGCGGACGAATGCATCAAGTTCATGCGCGAGTCGGAGCACTTCCGTTCCTTCCGCAGCCATCTCTTCTCCCGCATTGTTCCGACGCTCAAGGACATCGGCCTCTTCGGAAAGAAGATGCAGCACGCGTTCGGCGAGATGGGGATCATCGGGTACGAGCACCACGATCTCGACGCCCTCATGGAGCAGGACGAGAAAATCGCCACTGATCTCGACCGGGCCAGGATCGAGCAGGTCGAGAAAGTGATCACGCTGGGCGGCCCCGACGTCTGACTGCCGCCTCATGTCTGAGGGCCGTAACCGGCTTGTACGCATCCAGTTTCCGCAGGAGTGCTGAGTAGTGACGATGTCTGAACCCGCCAACAAGCGGCGGGGGTATCTCGCGGTGACGCTGACGGCGTCCGGGGGTACCTTCCTCGCGATGCTCGACTCCACCGTCACTAATCTGGCGGTGCCGGATCTGTCCGAAGACTTCCCCACCGCCTCGTTGCCCGACCTCTCATGGGTCATCAGCGCCTACGCGGTGATGTTCGCGGCGCTCCTGGTGCCGGCCGGACGGCTGTCGGACGTACTGGGGCGGAGGCGTCTGTTCCTCCTCGGCATCGGGGTTTTCACCGCAGCCTCGCTGGTGTGCGGCATCGCGCCCAACCTGCCCGTGCTGATCATCACCCGCGGGCTCCAGGGGATCGGCGCCGCCGCCATGATCCCGGCGTCGCTGGCGATTCTGCTCCTCGACGGGCCGGCGGACCAACGGGTGAAGTCCATCGGGCTGTGGAGCGCGGCCTCGGCGTTCGCCGCGGCGGTCGGCCCCAGCGTCGGCGGGGTGCTGGTCGACCTGTTCGGCTGGCGCTCGGTGTTCTACGTCAACCTCCCGTTCGGCATCCTGCTGATCTTCGCGGCGGTACGGCTGCTGCCCCGTCCCGCGGACCCGGGCAAGAAGCAGATTCCGGACCCACTGGGCACGCTTCTCGTCGCTCTGGCGGTCGGCGCCACGACCCTGGGAGTCACCGAGGGCGGCACCTGGGGCTGGTGGGACGCCCGGACGCTGGCCTGTCTCGTGGGCGGAGCCGCCGGAGGAGTCGTCGCCGTGCTGCGCTCCGGGAAGCATCCCGCGCCGGCTCTCGAAGCGTCCCTGCTGGGCAATCGTTCCTTCGCCGTCACGAACGTCGTGTCGCTCCTGTACGGCATGGCGCAGTACCCCTGGCTGCTCGTCAGCGTGCTCTACCTGACGGGGGCATGGCAGTACTCCGAGCTCAAGGCGGGCTTCGCCATGACACCGGGGGCGGTCGCCGCTTCCGTCGCCGCGCTGGCCCTGAGCCGGCTGGCCCCCAGGCTGGGCGGCCCCCGGGGCGCCACACTGGCCGGGCTGGCTGCCTTCGTGGCGTGCGGCCTCTGGATGATCTTCGGGCTCACCGAAACCCCCTCGTTCCTCGCCTTCTGGCTGCCCGCGGGGTGCCTGGTCGGCATCGGCATGGGCGCGGCCACCATGGGGACCTCGGCGTCGGCGGCGCTCAGCGCTCCGCCCACCCGGTTCGCGGCGGCAAGCGGTATGAACACCACCGCGCGGCAGTTCGGCGGCGCGCTCGGCATCGCCGCACTGGCGGTGATCATGCAGCAGAGCATGGAGGGCGCGGGCGGCCGGGGCCTCGACCCGTATGCGGATGTCTTCGCCTTCTGCACCGTGGCAGCCGGCCTCGCACTGGTCATCAGCGTGCTGTGGCTGCGCGTCGCCGTGCCGCCGCAGGCGCAGGCCGCCCCCGTGGCCACGTCGCGGACGCCGTCACCGACCGCTGAGGAAGGGGGCCGAGGATGACGAGATCCGGGGGAGCCGACCGCGCCCCACGGCCCACGGCACTGGTGACCGGCGCGAACAAGGGGCTCGGGAAAGAGGTGAGCCGACAGCTCGCGGCAAGGGGTATGAGCGTTCTGCTCACCGCCCGGGACGGAGAACGCGGCAGAGCCGCGGCAGCCGAACTCGCAGCCGAGGGCGGCGACATCCGGTTCGCGCGGCTGGACGTGACCGAGGAGAAGTCGATCCGGTCGGTCGCCGAACTCGTCGGCGAATCCTTCGGCCGGCTCGACATCCTCGTCAACAACGCGGGAGTCAGCGGAGTGGTCCGGGGTGAACGCCGGTCTCTCGACGAGATGTCCGTCGAGACGCTGAGGAGCACGCTCGAGACGAACTTTGTCGGAGCGTTCGCGCTCACGCACGCGTTGCTGCCGGCGCTGCGCACCGCCGGCGGCCGGGTGGTGAACGTAACCAGCGCGCTTGCCACCTTCGCGCGGACCACGGGAAGGGGCCCGGCAGGACCGGCCGACCTCATTCCGTACTGCGCGTCCAAGGTGGCCCTGAACATGACCTCAGTGCTCCTCGCCGACCAGCTGAGGGAATGGGGTGTCACGGTCTGCGCGGTCTCTCCCGGATACGTAGCGACCGACATGAACAACTTCGCGGGCTCGAAGACGGTTCAGGAAGGCGCCCGGACGATCGTCCGCTTCGCCACCCTGGCCCCCGATGAGCTGCCCGACCGCGCCTTTGTCACGGAGGAGGGCGTGGCGCCCTGGTGAGGGGGGCGGACTCCCATCGCCTGCCGTACCCCTCGGGCGGCCATGAGGATCGCCCTGCTCCTGTTGGGCCTTGCGTGCGCCGCAGCGTTGTACGGGCTCGACCGCGCCGGCCGCCTCGCACCTCCGGCGCCCGTCGCCCCGCCCGAACCCGCCACGGCCTGACGCGACCGGCCAGGAAGTGCAAGGGAGGGCAGCCACCACCCGCCCTCCCTTGCACCGGCCGCCCCAACACTCCAGCAGTATCCGTATGCCCACCCCGGCCCAGGCGGCCGAGACCGGGTTGCAGCCACGCCCCTTCCGCGGCGTGCGCTACGCCCCTGACCGCACTGACGCCCCCTCCAGCTTGATCTGTCCACCCCATGACGAGATCGGTCCCGCCCAGCCACGCGCCTCGCGCGGAACACCCCACCACCCTGCCCGCCTGCTCGCCATCCACAGCACGCCGCACGAGAACTCCAGCGCTGGCTCCAGCGTGGCGTGCTCGTGCGCGACAACCGCCCCGCGCTGTACGTCTACCAACAGCAGCGTGGCTCGACCGTCCTGCAACAGGGGCTGATCGGCGAACTGCGCATCCCGGCCGGGGATTCGGCATCGTTGTTGCGGCACGAGGGCGTACAAGCCCACGTCGTCCGGCAGCGCGCGGCCCACATGGCCAGTCTGCACGCACAGTTGGAGCCGCTGCTGCTCACCTACCGGTCAGCGGGTTCAGCCGGGCAGGTTATCGCCGCCACCACAGCACGGCCGCCACTACCCCGTCGCCGCCTTCGTTAACGCAGGGAGGGCCCTGCGCCCGGGCGGCCGTATCGCGTTCGTCTGCGCGGCGGAGGCCGAAGGGAACGAGTGGCTACAAGCCTTGGCGGCGCTGGGTGACATCCTGCCCATCGGCGGCTTCGGCGCCCCGGGGGACCCGGAATGTTCTCCCTGGCGGACCCGCACACCGTCCGGGCCGTGCTGTCCGCCGCCGGGTATGCGGGCATCGACACGACGCACGCCGAGGCGTACGGGACGTGGGGCCGCGACGCCGGGGATGCGGCCGCCTTCCTGTTGGACTCCGGCCCCGGGCGTCACCTGATCAACCAGGTTGGACAGGACGCGCAGGGCCTTGCTCGCCGCCGGCTCACCCGCACACTGCGCCCGCACGGGCAGAAGGGTGCGCTGCGGCTGCGTAGTACCGCCTGGTTGGTCCACCGCGTACCGCCCGCAGTGGTCCACGCGGCAGCCGCCCGGCTGGGCGATCGGCGGCCCCGTCTGCGGCGGCCGGCGGGCTGGTAGCGGCCTTCGCGAACGGGGCCGCTACCAGCTCCGCACCCCGGCTTGGTCCGCATCGCGTTCGGGCTTTCAGTGCTCGTGGCTGTCGGCTCCGGCCTCGTGCTCGGTCGCGTCCTCCGCCGGCTGAGTGGCACTTGCCGAGGTTCCGGCCCGGACGGTGAAGGCCGCGGTGCGGACAGTGCCGTTGTGCTTGAAGTCGAGGAAGAGGCGGTAGGGAGCGGGGCTGGGCGCGGTCGCGGTGAAGGAGATCGCCGGACCGGGCTTGGTGGTGCCGTCGCCGGGCTCGCCGTTGGGGTGGACGTGGAGGTAGGCGAGGTCACCCGCGCGCAGGGCGACGAGGTGCCCGTAGGCTCCCAGGTAGGGCTGCAGGTCGGTGACCGGGCGGCCGTCCTTGCGCACGTTGAGCGTGAGTTCCTCCGCTGCGCCGGGGCGAAGAGCGCCGTTCAGGGTCACGGTGTACCCGTCGACGGTAGCGGTGCGGGTGGGCTTGGGCAGCTCTGCGGGCTTGTAGGGCCCGGAGATGGCGAGATCGGCGCCGAGGGTGAGATTGGTGGAGTTCTTGCCGGCGGGGGTGAAGTCGGCGAAGACTCGGTAGTCGCCCGCGGCGGGGAGTTCGACGGGGGTGCTCCAGGTGCCGTCGGCGGCGCGGGTGGGGTGCAGGTGCTGGTAGGTGGCCAGGTCGCGTGAGGCGAGGATCAGGTGGAGCTCCTTGCCGTGTTCGCGCTGGTACGCGGTGACCTGCCGGCCGGCCTCATCGCGTAGGGCGAAGCGCAGTTCACTCTTCCGTGCCGCCTCGAGACGCGGGGTCTTGAGATCCAGGGAGTAACCAGCCTCGGCAACCTGGAGTCCGCCGGCCGGTGTGTCCACGTGGCCGTTGTGGCCGTTTCCCGGATCCGGTGCAGCGCCCTTGGCGTGGTCGGCGTGCGCGGCAGGTTCGGTGCCGCCGGCAAGGGGCCCGACGGCGTCGCCGAGGCCGTAGGCAGCGCCGAAGGCCGCCGCGAGTGCGGCACTGAACGCGGTGATCTTCACGGCGGTGTTCATGACTGCTCCTACTTCTTCTCCGGGCGGGCCCAGGTGGCCCCGCACTCCGAGCATATACCCCTGGGGGGTATATGCAAGTGATCCTGGGATCGCTTGCGAATGATACGGGCGGGGGGTATATATTGATGGCATGGAGGATACCCCATAGGGGTATACAGTCGTCCGAGGAGGAACCCCATGTCCTGCTGTACTTCTGATGGCAGCTGCTCCACAAGCACAGCGCCGGCGTCCACCGCCGATGGCCAGGCCACTGTTTACAACGTCTCCGGCATGACCTGCGGGCACTGCAGGGCCACGCTCACCAAGGAGATCGGCGCCTTCGACAGCGTGCTGTCGGTCGAGGTCGACCTCGAAGCCGGCCAGGTGACCGTCACCACCTCCGGTGAGCCCGACGACGCGCTGCTCGCCAAGGTCATCGATGGCGCCGGATACGAACTCATCAGCCGGGCGGCCTGACGCCCCCCGGGCATGCCGCCGGGCCACCAGGGTCCGGCGGCCCCACCCGCACCAGCTCGAGGAGCAGTGATGACTACCACGGTCCCGGAAGCCGCCGAAGTCGAACTCGCCATCGGCGGCATGACCTGCGCCTCGTGCGCCGCCCGTATCGAGAAGAAGCTCAACCGCATGGACGGTGTCGAGGCCACCGTGAACTACGCAACCGAGAAGGCCAAGGTCAGTTACCGTGGCGACGACATCTCGGTGGCGGACCTGATCGCCACCGTGGAGGCGACCGGTTACACCGCGGCGCGTCCGGCTCCTGCTCGTCCGAGCGCTCCCGACGCCTCCGGCGCGGATGCCTCCGACCCCGAGGTGGACGCCCTGCGGCCGCTGCGTCAGCGGCTGGTCACCGCGACGGTTCTTGCCGTGCCGGTCATCGCGATGGCGATGGTTCCGGCGCTGCAGATCGAGTTCTGGCAGTGGCTTTCGCTGACGCTGGCCGCTCCGGTGGTCACCTACGCGGCCTGGCCCTTCCACCGCGCCGCCTGGACCAACGCCCGGCACGGCGCGGCGACGATGGACACGCTGATCTCGGTCGGCACGTCGGCGGCGTTCCTGTGGTCGCTGTGGGCGCTGTTCTTCGGGACCGCTGGCACCCCCGGCATGACACACCCCTTCGAGTTCACGATCGCCCGCAGCGACGGCGCCGGGAACATCTACCTGGAGGCCGCCGCCGGCGTCACCGCCTTCATCCTGGCCGGCCGCTACTTCGAGGCCCGCTCCAAGCGCAAGGCCGGGGCCGCGCTCAAGGCCCTGCTGGAGCTCGGCGCGAAGGAGGTCACGGTGCTGCGCGACGGCCATGAACTCCTGATCGCCACGGCGGACTTGCAGGCCGGAGACCGTTTCCTGGTCCGCCCGGGTGAGAAGATCGCCACCGACGGCACGGTCGTCGAGGGCTCCTCCGCCGTCGACGCCTCGATGCTCACCGGCGAATCGGTGCCGGTCGAGGTCGGCGTGGGTGACGCCGTCACCGGCGCCACGCTCAACGCCGGGGGCCGCCTGGTCGTCGAGGCCACCCGCGTCGGCGCCGACACCCAGCTCGCCCGGATGGCCAAGCTGGTCGAGGACGCCCAGAACGGCAAGGCCGCCGCCCAGCGTCTCGCTGACACGATCTCCGCCGTCTTCGTCCCGGTCGTCATCGCCCTGGCACTGGGCACGCTCGGCTTCTGGCTCGGCAACGGGGCCGGGCTGACGGCCGCGTTCACCGCCGCCGTCGCCGTACTGATCATCGCCTGCCCCTGCGCGCTGGGACTGGCCACGCCGACCGCCCTCATGGTCGGCACCGGCCGCGGCGCCCAGCTCGGCATCCTGATCAAGGGCCCCGAGGTCCTGGAGACCACCCGCAAGGTCGACACCATCGTCCTCGACAAGACCGGCACTGTCACCACCGGGAAGATGACCCTGCTCGCCGTCCACACCACCCCCACCACCACCGAGGCTGAGGTACTGCGCCTGGCGGGCGCCCTGGAACACTCCTCCGAGCACCCCATCGCCCAGGCGGTGGCCACCGGAGCCGCCGAGCGCGTCGGAACCCTCCCCACCCCCGAGGATTTCGCGAACATCCCCGGACTCGGCGTCCAGGGTGTCGTCGACGGGCACGCGGTCCTGGTCGGCCGCGAGAAGCTGCTCACCGAATGGGCCATGGCGCTGCCGGTGGAGCTGGAGCGTGCCAAGGCGAAGGCGGAGGCGGCCGGGCGTACCGCGATCGCGGTGGCCTGGGACGGCGAGGCCCGCGCGGTCCTCGAGGTCGCCGACGCGGTCAAGGAGACCAGCCCGGAAGCCATCCGCCGGCTGCGCGCCCTGGGGCTGACGCCCATCCTGCTGACCGGTGACAACAAGGCGGTCGCCGAGTCGGTCGCGGCCGAGGTCGGCATCGACGAAGTGATCGCCGAGGTCATGCCCCAGGACAAGGTCGACGTTGTCAAGAAGCTCCAGGCCCAGGGCCGCAGCGTGGCCATGGTCGGCGACGGCGTCAACGACGCGGCCGCGCTCGCCCAGGCCGACCTGGGGCTTGCGATGGGGACGGGCACGGACGCCGCCATCGAGGCCGGCGACCTGACTCTCGTACGAGGAGACCTGCGGGCCGCGGCAGACGCCATCCGCCTCTCCCGCAAGACTCTCGGCACCATCCGCTCGAACCTCTTCTGGGCCTTCGCCTACAACGTGGCCGCCCTGCCGCTCGCCGCGGCCGGACTGCTCAACCCGATGATCGCGGGGGCGGCCATGGCCTTCTCCTCCGTCTTCGTCGTCGGCAACTCCCTGCGCCTGCGCGGCTTCCGCGCCGCCGACTGAGCAGCACGGACCGGCGGCGGGGGCGGGGCGGGCCGGGCGGGCAGCGTGGGCCAGCCGGCGGCGCTCACTGCCACAGCGCCACCTCGGTGCCCAGCCCCTGGGCGATGGCGAGCTGGGCG
>NZ_JBSFTV010000041.1:0-55808 GCF_053591455.1 Streptomyces sp. NPDC003016 | reverse complement strand
GCTATGGCGACGGTGACCGCCCCTGTACCGCCGAGTACCACCGCGCCGATGGTCAGCCATGCTCGGCGTTTCATGCTCAGCGGTCTGTAGGCGTGTGACTTGCGCGGGCTCAAATCCCTTACCCCTCATGAGAGTTCACTTGCGGCTCACCTCTCGCGAAGATTGCCTGCTCTACCCAGCGAGCCCCGGCACGCAAACGTCACCCATACGGGTGGAGTTGTGGCGCAGATCACTGAGGGGCAGGTCGCTGAGGCGGTGAGGCGGTGAGGCGGTGAGGTGCTCAGGCGTGGTGGCGGGCGGCGGGGAAAGGTGAGCCCTGCCCCGGGCACTCCTCAGGGAGCGGCGGGGCAGGGAGCGCGTCCGGCTCCGCTACGGGGCCGGCGTCTCGCCGGTGTCGGGGGGCGTGGGGGGTGTGGGGGGTGCGGGGGGTGTGGGGGGTGCGGGAGGCATGGAGGGGTCGGAGGGGTCGGAGGGGGCGGTCATTGCGGTCGCCGCGGTGCGGATGGCGGGCAGGTCGGCGTAGAGGTTGCTGCCGGGGCACTCGGTCGGATAGCCGTCGCGGTGTCCGGAGATCCGGTTCATGACGACCTTCTGGCCCAGCTTGTACTTGCCGTTGTTGGCGCCGGCGGTCAGTGTCACGGTGCCGCTCGGGTCGTGCCCGTACAGGCCGAGCTTCCAGGCGGCGACCTTGGCGACGGATTCGCGGACGACGGGTGTGGTGGCCGCGGTGTTGTAGTTGCCGAGGACGGAGACGCTGCTCGTGTCGGTGTTGAAGCCGTAGGTGTGTGCGCCCTGGACGGGCTTGTCGATGCCGCCCGCGCGGCCCTCGAAGAGGGTGCCGCACTTGTCGACGACGAAGTGGTAGCCGATGTCGTTCCAGCCCTGGCTCTTCACGTGGTAGATGAAGAGGCCCCGGATGACCGAAGCGGACTCGGCGCAGGTGTAGTCGTTCGACCCGGCCGTGTGGTGGACGAAGACGGCCTCGGTGTCGCCCGTGTACGTCGGGGGGTTCGCCACCAGCGACTCGTCGGCGCCCCAGCCGGCCCGCGAGGTGATGGCCGGCTGCCCCGGTGCGGTGGGTGCCACGGTCGCGGTACGGGGGACGGGCGCCTCGGTGTCCCCGGGGTCGACCAGCTCGACGCGCAGGCCGTCCGGCAGGCGCCGCTTCGCGGACACGCGCAGCTGTACGCCGTCGGAGGGGCCGGTCCACAGCGGCTGGGTCCCGGCGCGCAGGCCGGGCCCGGCGTGCTCGGGCCCGCTCTCCGGCGTACGCGCGTCCGTGTCGAGCGCGCGCCAGCCGGACCAGGCTCCCGTGCGGCTGTCCCGGGTGCGGACCTCGGCCGTACCGCCGAGCTCGGCGTACGGGTCGTCCCAGGTGAGGCCGACCAGACGGAACGCAGGGGTGGTGTGCCGCGGGAGCGTGCGCACGGCCGGGTCGCCGCCGGCCGGGACGGCGAGGGTGTGCAGGGTGCCGGACGGCTCGGCGGTCTCGGCGGCCACGAGGGCCGCGAGGGCCGCGGCGGTCCCGGCGGCCGTGGCGGGGACGGGCGGGGTCGCGAAGGCGGCGGGGCCTGCCAGGGCGAGCGGGCCGACGGCGAGGGACGATGCGGCGAGCAGTACGGCGGTGCGGCCGAACGCTTTCGACTTTCCTGCCGAAACCTCTTGGATTGTGGAAATGCCGGTTGATCGCGTGGAATTCATCGGTGGTGGCACGGGGCTCCATCTCTCGCTCGGCAGGCAACTCGGAACCGGGTGGTTATACACCGGGCGAGCGGTGCGTGCGAGCATGCGGAAGAAATAGGCTTATTCGAGTTGGCGGGACCGCCGCCTTCGGTCTCTGTACACGCCCACGGCCGGGTTCCGTGGTTTTCCACAGCAGTGGAATTCCACAGCGCGACGCGATGCGGTACGGCGCGACGCGGTACGGCGCGACGCGGTACGGCGTGGCTCACGCCGGCCGGGCGTCGGCACGCGGGTGGGGCCGGGGTGGCGCCGAGTGCTCCCGCGCCCCAGATGTCGCGCCCCGCAGGGGACGGGACCAGACTGGAAGGAGGCGGAGTTTCCCGGAACTTCCGCGTCGGATCCGCCGTGGAGGAGCCATGAGGTCGACCACGCGGAATGACACTCCTGTCGCGATCGAAGGCGGCGGAGTGGAGCTGCGTATGCAGGAGATCGGGGGCGACATGACGGTCGCTTTCGCACGGTTTCCCCAGGGCACGGACATGGGGCCGCTCGCCAAGGGCCTGCCCGGTGATCTGTGCCAGTGCCCGCACTGGGGTTACCTGTTCAAAGGCCGGTTGAAAATGCGGACCGGGGACGGCGAAGAGATTTACGAGGCGGGGCAGGCTTTCTACTGGGCGCCCGGTCACGTCCCCGAAGCGCTCGAGGACTGCGAATATCTGGACTTCTCGCCGACGGAGGAGTTCAACGAGGTGATCGACCACCTCAAGTCGCAGATGTGAGTCCGTGAATCGTCCGGATCGCGTCCGTGAGCACGGGCGCGGGGGGTTTCGCCCGGTGTTGTGGTCCCCGCCGGAGAGGTTCGCCGACCGGTTCGAGCCGGGCCGGGCGCGGGAACTGTGACGTTTCCGTGGCTCCGGGCGCAGTGCAAGAGGGGGGCATGGGCACGGTGACCAGTGCCGAGTCGGCACGAAGAGGGACGTGTGGTCAGGGGCGGGGAGCGGCGTCGTACACAGGAGTGCGACGCGGAGTTGGGCGCTGCCGTCGAGCGGGCCCAGCAGGGGGACGAGGACGGGTTCGCGGTGGCTTACCGCCTCGTGCACCCGGGGTTGCTCGGATACGTACGGGGGTTGGTCGGGGAGGACGCCGAGGACGTGACCTCCGAGGCATGGCTGGAGATCGCACGCGATCTGGGGCGGTTCCGCGGCGACGGGGCGGGATTCCGCGGCTGGACGGCGACGATCGCCCGCCACCGCGCACTTGATCACTTGCGCAGGCTGAAGCGAAGGCCGCGTACGTCGCTGCTGGAACAGGACGTACTGGAGCTGCCCGCCGGCCAGGACACCGCCGACGACGCGCTCGAAGCGCTGTCGACCGGGCGGGCGCTGGAGATGATCGCCACGCTGCCGCGCGAGCAGGCGGAGGCGGTGCTGCTGCGGGTGGTCGTCGGGCTCGACGGGCCGGCGGCGGCCCGGGTGCTGGGCAAGCGCAGCGGATCCGTGCGGACGTCCGCGTACCGCGGGCTGAAGCGGCTGGCCGAGCAGCTGGCGTCGGACGGCGGCCGGGCGGGCGCTGTGACGTCTGCGGCGCCGCGCACGCTGAAGGATGAGACATGAGACGGGTATGGGAACAGGCGAGGGCCCGGCGGCGGGCCGAGACTGCCGAGACCGGGACCGGGGACCGGGAAGCGGCGCGCGAGGAGCCGGCCACGCCGGAGGTCGAGGCGCTGCTGGCCGCCGTACGCCGTCCCGCGCCTCGCCGTGGTGAGGAGAGCGCGCAGGCGGCGCTCGCCGCGTACCGGGAGGCGCGCGACTCCGGCGTGCACGCCCTCCCGGGGCGCTGGTGGCGGGCGCGTGGGCGTGACGACTGGCGGCCGTCTCGGCGGCGGCGCGGTGCGCTGCCGGTCAGGGCGGCGTTCGCCTCGGCCGCGGCGACGGTGACGCTGGGCGGGATGGCGCTGGCGGCCGGCACGGGGGCGATCCCGGGGCCGTTCGGAACCGGCGGCAGCGGCGGCAGCGCTTCGGGCGGCGGGGCCGGCACAGGAACGGCGGGGACCTACAGCAACGCGCCGACGGTGCCCGGCACGGAGCGGGGGAGTGCGGGGGACACGGCGGGAGGCGCGGCGCGCCGCCCTTCGGCCGACGTCACCCGCCCGGCGACCGCGCGCCCGCCCCGGGCCCGGGGCGACGTGGAGTACTGCGCCGCGTACCTGGCGTCCGACGGGCGGGGGACAGCCTCCCGTCACGGTGAGCCTTCCGAGCTGCCGACGGCGGCCGCCGCGGCCGCCGGACAGTCGGTGGAGGCGTACTGCGAAGACGTGCTGAAGGCCGGAAAGCGGCCGGGGCCGGGGCCGGAACCGGCGGGCAAGAGCTCCCCGAATGCTTCGAAGGCACTGAAGCCTTCGAAGGCGCCGAAATCACCGAAACCGACGAAATCACCGAAATCGACGAAGCCGTCGAAGCCGACTAAGGCGGCTGAGGTGCCGAGGACGACGGAACCCCCGGCGCAGCCGACCGGCGGCGCCCCAGGCCGCGCAAAGCCTGCGAAACCTGCACATTCAGGAAAGCCCGCGAAGCCCGGAAATCCCGGAAATCCCGCGAAGCCCGAAAAACCAGTGAAGCCCGAGGGCAAGCCCAAGTCCAAGCCCAAGTCCAAGCCCAAGCCCAAGGGCGAGGGCAAGGGCGGCGACGGCCGCCGGAGCGGAAACGTCGCCCAGCGCACCGACGGGAACGGACCCCGCAAGCAGTGAGCGGGGGTCCGGTGGGCGGCCCGGCGGGGGCCGGTGAGCGGCGCCCGTGTGCGGCCGGCCGCCCCGGGACCCGAGGCCCGGGAAGACAGAGTGGAGCCGCCGCCGGTCCTGGAAGGACGACCGGGGCCGCCACCCCCCACAGGAGAGGCCCCGGTCGCCGTCCGCGGACCGTGCGGCGGCCCGTACTTCTCTCAGCGCCATGTATGCGTTTTCTGTCACACCGCTCTCTGTCAGCGCCTCGTCGCACGGTGTGCAGGTCGTGGACGCGACCCCGTGCGACGTCGTAGCGTGCTGACTCGCGCGGGGCTGCGCGGCAGCGGTGACCAGCCGCGACTCGGGACAGGTTGAGGGAGTGCTGGGGGACGACGCGGAGCTGACCGCCGCGGTGCTCGCGGCACAGGACGGGGACGAGGACGCCTTCCGGACTGTGTACCGCGCCGTGCACCCGCGGCTGTTGGGCTACATACGGACGCTGGTGGGCGACCCGGAGGCCGAGGACGTCGCCTCCGAGTCGTGGCTCCAGATAGCCCGCGACCTCGACAGGTTCAGCGGAGACGCCGACCGGTTCAGGGGCTGGGCGGCGCGCATAGCGCGCAACCGTGCCCTCGACCACATCCGGATGCGCGGCAGGCGCCCCGCCATCGGCGGCGACGAGAGTGAACTCGCCACGAAGCCCGGCGCCTGCGACACCGCCGACGAGGCGATGGAGGCCCTTGCCACCGGCGACGCTCTCGCCCTCATCGCCCAGCTCCCCCAGGACCAGGCCGAGGCCGTCGTCCTGCGCGTGGTCGTCGGGCTCGACGCGAAGAGCGCGGCCCAGACCCTGGGCAAGCGCCCCGGCGCGGTACGGACCGCCGCACACCGCGGGCTGAAGCGGCTGGCCGAACTGCTGAACGCCGGGGACGGAGGCAGCGACGACGGCGGCAGCGAGGGCAGCGGTGGCGGCGACGAGGACCGTGAAGGCGGCAGCGGTACGGTTGCGGGTCCGGTCGGCGTACGGCCGGAACTCGGCGCCGTACCGCCCCAGCGACGCCCGCGACCGGGCCGGGTGACGTCCGCCGGTGTGACGCATACGTGCGTGCGGACGCAGAAGGACATGTGATGGCCGACGAGCGGTACGAGTGGCTCGACAAGGGCGCGGCGGAGCGACTGCTGCGCGGAGAACCCGTCGGGCCCGTCGGCGACCACGCACGCGCCCAGGCCGAGCGCCTCTCCGCCGCCCTGGACGCGGTGGCCCGGGCCGGCGGTCCCGAGAGCGGTGAACTCCCGGGTGAGGCAGCTGCGTTGGCGGCGTTCCGCAAGGCCAGGGCGGCGTCCCCCGAAGTCTTCTCCACGGTACGCGGCGGCCGCAGGGCGCCCGCCCCCGTGCGCTGGGGGCGTCCCGTGCGCGTCGGGCTGGCCGGGGCGCTCGCCGGCGTCGCGCTCGGCGGCGTCGCGGTGGCGGCGGGCACCGGCGTACTGCCGGGCCCCTTCGGGCGTGACGCCGATCCGGCGCCCGCGTCCTCCGCGGCCGCGACACCGCACCCGGCCTCCCCCGGGACCGCCGACCGCGAACCGGGCGCCCCCGGCGAGCCCGCGCCGGGCGCCACCGGCACCCCTGGCGGCGCGGACGGGACGCCCGGCAGCGGGACCGGCGGCGCGGAGCGGGACGGCGACGGCGAGAGCGACGGGGAAAGCGGCGGTACGCACGACTCCTCTCCCGGACCGGACACCGGCACCCCCACCACCGGCCCGGGCTCGGCCGACGCCGACGCCGACGCCGACGCCGGCGCACCGGGAACAGGCGACAGCTCCGATCCCGCTTCCCGTCCCGGTTCCGGCGACTGGTACCGCAAGACGGCCAAGGCATGCCAGGACTACCGCACCGGCGACCTCGCCCCCGACCGCGAGCGGCGCCTGGAGGCGGCGGCCAAGGGTGCCGACCGGGTGGAGCGGTTCTGCGACCGCCTGCTGGAGGGCGCCGACGGAGCGGCCGGAGGTGAGGTCGCCGGTGCGGGCGGGACCGAAGGCAGGGACGGCGACGGCGTGGGCGAGGGCCGCGGCGACGGAGGTTCCGGCGGTGACACGAACGGCGGGACCGGCGGTGACACGAACGGCGGGACCGGCGGGAGCAGCGGGACCGGCGGTCGCAGCGTCGACGGCGGCCAAGGAGTCCGCGACGGAATCCGCCGCTCCGTGCCGCAGGTCTCCTTCACCCGGCCGGCGTCCCCGGCACTCGCCTCGTCCGTCACCGCAGCCTTCTCGTCAGAACTGCTCTGACCTGCGGATTTACGGACTCGCTCACAGTGGTGTGACGTTTTTCCGCCCCGTGACGCAGTAGAGAGTGAGCCGACTGGTCATCGGCAGCGCGACGAGCCGGGGTTCCCCCCGTACCTACGGCTCCGCGCAACAGGCGCGGGCGGGACACGTTCCCCCGGTCCCGCCCGCGCCCCTTCTTCTTTCCCCGCCGCTACCAGTAGACGACGACCTTGTCGCCGTTGCGGACCTGCGCGAACAGGCTCGCGATCTTCGCCTCGTCCCGGACGTTGACGCAGCCGTGCGAGGCGCCGCTGTAGCCGCGGGCCGCGAAGTCCGACGAGTAGTGGACGGCCTGACCGCCGCTGAAGAACAGGGCGTACGGCATGGGGCTGTCGTACAGCGTCGAGACGTGGTGCCGGGACTTCCAGTACACCTCGAACGTCCCCTCACGGGTGGGCGTGTACTGCGAGCCGAACCGCACGTCCATCACGGAGACGGCCCGCCCCTCGACCATCCAGGACAGGGTCCGGCCGGTCTTGCTGATGCACAGGACCCGGCCCTTCAGGCAGCGCGGGTCGGGCTTCGCGACCGGTTCGGCGGTCGGCGGGTGCAGCTCGGCGCGCGTCGGTTCCCTGGTCATCCCGAGGAGCCTGTCCCAGGTGACGGTGTCGGTCGTGCCCGTGCGGGGCAGGCCGCGCTTGTCCTGGAAGGACGAGACGGCAGCGGCGGTGACCGGGCCGTAGTGGCCGGTGGGGGCGCGGTTGAAGTGGGCGATCTGGCGGAGCCTGGCCTGGAGTTCGCGCACCTGGCCGCCTTCGGACCCGCTCGCCATGAGGGTCTTGGGCGCCGTCGGCTCCGCTTCCGGCCGGGGCCCGGGTGTTCCGGCCCCGGCCTCGGAGGCCGTCGGCCCGGCGGCCGGTTCCGTCGGCTTCGCCGGCGTCGGCTCCGGCTCCGGTGTCGTCGGCTCCGTCGGCGTCGTGTCGGGCGAAGGCTTCGCCGAAGGCGCGTCGGCGGCCTCGAACGCGGGAGCCGCCGACTTCGGCGCCCCGCCGGCCGCCCCTCCGCTCGCCGCCGCCGGACCCGCTCCCCTCCCGTTCGTCTGCGCCGTGCATCCCGCCGTCACCACTACGACGGCGGTCGCCGCCAGTGCCACCGCTCTGCGCACGGCCCTGGTGTTCCGCTGCTTCTCGTCCATCCCCGCCCCCCGGGCATCTCGTATGTCCCCAGGGAGTGTTTCCCGGTCTGCCCGGTTGCGAAAGCCCCCGCATCATGGAAGCAGCGACGCGGAGCGACGTTGTGAGCAAGGTCCCAGCCTGCGGCTCTCCACCCGCCGCACGCCCACCGCTACAGTCCGTCGCGAGGGTCGGTTCATTACCAGCCAGTACGTTCAGCGGGAGGCACAGCAGATGGCGCGCGAGTCGGAGTCGGGACTGCCTATTGAGCCGGTGTACGGACCGGACGCCCTGGAAGGCTGGGACCCCCGTGAGAAGCTGGGCGAGCCCGGTGCGTACCCCTTCACGCGCGGTGTGTACCCCTCGATGTACACGGGCCGCCCGTGGACCATGCGCCAGTACGCGGGCTTCGGCACGGCCACCGAGTCCAACGCCCGCTACAAGCAGCTGATCGCCAACGGCACGATGGGCCTGTCGGTCGCCTTCGACCTGCCGACCCAGATGGGCCACGACTCCGACGCGGCGATCGCGAGCGGCGAGGTCGGCAAGGTCGGGGTGGCGATCGACTCGATCGACGACATGCGGGTCCTGTTCGGCGGCATCCCGCTGGACAAGGTCTCGACGTCGATGACGATCAACGCGCCCGCCGCGCTCCTCCTCCTGATGTACCAGCTGGTGGGCGAGGAGCAGGGCGTACCGGCCGGCAAGCTGACCGGCACGATCCAGAACGACGTCCTCAAGGAGTACATCGCGCGCGGGACCTACATCTTCCCGCCCAAGCCGTCCCTGCGCCTGATCGCGGACATCTTCAAGTACTGCAAGGCCGAGATCCCGAAGTGGAACACGATCTCGATCTCCGGCTACCACATGGCGGAGGCCGGTGCCTCGCCCGCGCAGGAGATCGCGTTCACACTCGCCGACGGCATCGAGTACGTCCGCACCGCCGTCGCGGCCGGCATGGACGTCGACGACTTCGCGCCCCGCCTCTCCTTCTTCTTCGTCTCCCGCACCACCATCCTCGAAGAGGTCGCCAAGTTCCGCGCCGCGCGCCGCGTCTGGGCGAAGGTCATGCGCGACGAGTTCGGCGCGAAGAACCCCAAGTCGCTGATGCTGCGCTTCCACACGCAGACGGCGGGCGTGCAGCTCACCGCGCAGCAGCCCGAGGTCAACCTGGTGCGCGTCGCCGTCCAGGGCCTGGCCGCCGTCCTCGGCGGAACGCAGTCCCTGCACACCAACTCCTTCGACGAGGCGATCGCCCTCCCCACCGACAAGTCCGCCCGCCTGGCCCTGCGCACGCAGCAGGTCCTCGCGTACGAGACGGACGTCACGGCCACCGTCGACCCCTTCGCCGGCTCGTACGTCATCGAGAAGATGACGGACGAGGTCGAGGCCGCCGCCCTCGAACTGATGGCGAAGGTCGAGGACATGGGCGGCGCGGTCAGCGCGATCGAGCGCGGCTTCCAGAAGAACGAGATCGAGCGCAGCGCGTACCGCATCGCGCTGGAGACGGACAGCGGTGAGCGCGTCGTGGTCGGCGTGAACCGTTTCCAGCTGGAGGAGGAGGAGCCGTACGAGCCGCTGCGCGTCGACCCCGCGATCGAGGCCCAGCAGGCGGAGCGGCTGGCGAAGCTGCGCGCGGAGCGCGACCAGGCGGCGGTGGACGCGGCGCTGGTGGAGCTGAAGAAGGCGGCGGAGGGCACGGACAACGTCCTGTACCCGATGAAGGACGCGCTGCGGGCCCGGGCGACGGTGGGGGAGGTCTGCAACGCGCTGCGGGAGGTGTGGGGGGCGTACGTCCCCACCGACGCGTTCTGAGCGCGTCGGATCGCCGGCCCCCGGACGGGTGATCGGGGGCGGAGTGCCGGCGCCCCCGGTTACTCTCGGTGGAGAGTGATCCCGACAAGGAGGATGCCGTGGCTGTCATGCAACACGAGCTGACGTTGGGCGAAGCCGCCGACCTGCTCTCCCGTGCACTGCCCGGGCACCGCGTGGAGATTCTCCAGGGGAGGCTCATCGTGACACCGCCGCCGGACGGTTCGCACGCACTGTCGTTGACCTGGCTGGTCGTGGCGTTCGACCGTGCCGGGGCGAGGCAGGCCGGACTCAGGTACGTCCAGGGCATCGGCCTGTGGCTGCCCGGCCTGCCCGACGACTACGCGATCCCCGACTTCTCCGTGGTCGACGAGGACTTCCGGGACGCGCTCGTCCAGAAGAACTGCTACGCCCCGAACGTCTTCCGCCTCGTCGTCGAAGTGACCTCCTCGAACTGGACCGACGACCTCGGGACCAAGGTCGAGAGCTACGCCGAGGCCGGGGTCCCCGTCTACGTAGTGGCCGACCGCAAGCACGGCGAAGTGCTGCTCTACAGCGACCCGGTGAACGGCAAGTACCCGGCGCCGCAGCGGTACGAGCGGGGGTCCTCGGTCCCCGTCCCCGCCTGCGTCGGCGTCACCCTCGAACTGCCCGTGGACACCCTCCTCGACGGCGACTGACCGCCTCCGAAATGCCCGGCCGAGTGTCGTACTCCTGTGCCACACTCGGCCCATGCTGGGTGTCACCGACCTTCCGACCTACCTCGCCGGGCTCGTGCTGGCCATTCTGCTGCCGGGGCCGAATTCGCTGTACGTGCTGTCCGTCGCCGCCCGGCGCGGAGTGCGGAAGGGGTACGCGGCGACCGCCGGGGTGTTCTGCGGGGACTCGGTGCTCATGACGCTGTCCGCCGCCGGGGTCGCCTCGCTGCTCCAGACGAACGCGCTGCTGTTCGGGATCGTGAAGTACCTGGGCGCGGGCTATCTGACCTGGCTGGCGATCGGGATGATCCGCGCGTCCTGGTCGATGTGGCGCTCCCGCCACGAGCGCACGGACGACGCCGGGGCCGCGGCCGTCGACGCGGCTCCGACCACCGAGCGCCCCTTCCGCCGGGCCCTCGCGATCAGCCTGCTCAACCCGAAGACGATCCTCTTCTCCGTCTCCTTCTTCGTGCAGTTCGTCGACCCGGCGTACGCCCACCCCGCGCTCTCGTTCGTCCTGCTGGGTGCCCTCGCCCAGCTCGCGAGCGTGCTCTACCTCTCCGCCCTGATCTTCGGCGGCACCCACCTGGCCGCCGCCTTCCGCCGCCGCAGGCGCCTGTCGGCGGGTGCCACCTCGGCGGCGGGGCTCCTGTTCCTGGGCTTCGCGGCGAAACTGTCGCTCAGCAGCGTCTGACCGACGCGGAGCCCTACGCTGGGCGCCATGTCGATCCAGGTGCCGATGAGCGACGTGCTGCGTTCCGTGGTGGGTACGCCCGCCGAGGCCACCGTTCTGGAGAGCAGTCCGCGCTCGCGGGTGTGGCGGGTCGATCTGCGCGGGGGCGACCGGGTGATCGTCAAGCAGATCGCCGACGTGGGCGGGCCGGGGTCCGGGGCCGGGTCGCGGTCCGGGACCGGGTCGGGGCCCGGTGCGAGGTCCGCGGGCGACGAGGACGCGCGGTACGCCCGTGAGGTCGCCGCACTGCGGCTTGCCGCACGGGCCGCCCGGCCCGCCGTCGCGCCCGCGCTGCTCGCGGTCGACCCGGCGGCCCGCGTGATGGTTCTGGAGTACCTGGACGATCTGGGCGCCGTCGACGACTGGATGCCGGGGTACGCCGAGTCCTTGGCCCGGCTGCACGCGCTCACCGGCCCGGCCGACACCGGCGCCCTCCCGGCCTGGTCCGGGCCGACCGAAGCCGACGCCGACTCCTTCCTCGCTCTGGCGCGGGCACTCGACGTACCGGTGCCGCCCGGGCTCCCGCACGAACTCGCGGACCTGATCGACCGCCTGGACCCCGCCCCCCACCACGCCCTCCTCCACGGAGACCCCTGCCCCGGCAACGACCTGCGCACCGCGGACGGCCTGCGCTTCGTCGACTTCGAACAGGCGTCGCTGGGCAACGGCCTCGTCGAACTGGCCTACTTCCGGATCGGCTTCCCGACCTGCTGGTGCGCCCTGTCGGTGACCGGTACCCCGCTCACGGAAGTCGAGGACGTCTACCGGTCCACCTGGCGCGGCATCACCGGCACGGACGTCCCCGGCGACCTCGCCGACGCCTGTGCCGGCTGGCTGATCCGCGGTGACGCCCTCGTCCAGCGCGCCGAGCGCCAGTCCGCCGACCACCTCGCACGGATTCCCACCGAGGACTTCGACTGGGGTCACGTCTCCGCCCGCGAACGCCTGGTCCACCGGCTGGGCGTGGTCGCCGGCCTCACCCGGGCCCACGACCACCTGCACGCGCTCGGCCGGCTCAGCGACACCCTGGCCACCCGGCTCCTGCACCGCTGGCCGGCCCTTCGCCCGCTGCCCGCGCACGGCGAGCGGCCCTGGCACTGAGGCTCCGCCGGCTTCCGCCGCGTACACCCGGCCGGGCGCCGCCCGTCAGGGCCCGGCCGAGCGCGGCGAGCAATTTGCCGTGCGGACAAGGGGAGTTCACCCGGGAGTCGTGCTGGATTCCTAGGGTGACGCGGACCCGCGACCTGTCAGCGGGGCGGAAAGACCTTGGAGCATCATGACGAAGGCCCGCAACCGATGGCCGAGACCGCGCGACGGGGAGAACCCCGCCGCCGCGCCGGACGGCCACGCGTCACCCCATGCGCCGCCCGTGGGGATCACCCCGACCGGACTGGACGAGTGCCTGCGCGCGTGCGCCGTGCACAGCGGCAAGCTGGTCGCCGGGCTCGACCGCAGGCGCACGGAACTCGCCGAGAGACTGCGGCAGCTGCTCGCCGTGCAGGCCATGGCGCAGGCCCCGGCGCCGACGCCGTCCGCCTCCGGTGCCACCGCCCTGATCCGGCGCGCCGCCAAAGGCACGGCCGGCCCCGCCGACACGCTGGGCGCCGAGCTGCTCGACGCGTTGCTCGCCGTCGGCAGCAAGGCGCTGGAGTGCGGTTACGACGACGAGCTGAGGCTGGCCCTGCTCATCAGCGACACCGTCCTGACCCTGCGCAGGAACTCCCGGGCCGGCTGGCGGCTGCGCGCCCGCACGCTGGAGGCCGTCGGGGACGAGGCCGCCACCGTCGAGGCGTACGAGCGCTACCTCGCGCTGACGGACGACGACGGCTTCGGGGTGGCCCCCAAGATCGCCGGAATGCGGGAGGGCGGGCGGCGGCAGGACGAGCTGCTGCGGCTGCTGGAGCGCCAGTGCCCCGGGGCCGCGGCGTACTCCGCCGGACCGGCCACCGACGTCTGGGCCGAGGGTCTCGCGCTGCACGCGCGCGGCAGCCGGGAGGAGGCCGAACCGCGCCTGGTCGGCGCACTGCTCGCGATGGAGCACGACGGCAGCCCGGTGCAGGACATCCAGGCGGCCGTGAGCCAGTACCTCGACCTGCGGATCGCCGCGAACGGCGGTGGGGCGGCGGAACTGAGCGAGCTGATCACGCTCTACGCCGAGCAGCGCCGGAACCGGATGCGCGGGCCGGTCGCCGACCCCACCTTCGGCGGTGTCGACTGGATCACCCTGGGCGAGTTCCGCAACCAGATCGCGGGCAGGTCCATCTGCCTGATAGCCAACTCCCAGCGGGTCGGGCGCGGTTCGCTGGGAGCGGAGATCGACGCGTACGACCTCGTCGTGCGCTTCAACTCGTACAGGATCGACGCGGCCGCGACCGGCAGCCGCACCGACATCCACGCGACCATCCACAAGCACGGCTTCAACTGGGACCGGCCCGTGACGACCAGGCTCGTCTTCGGCGGGGTGTCCGGCGACTGGAAGCACTCGCTGCGCAACCGGCTCGTGCCGGGCGCCCAGAAGTACCTCGGCGACGAATCGCTGCGCTGGCCGCTGCGCAACGTCGGCAGGGTCGGCACGGACGTGTGGTCGTCCATCCCCACCAGCGGCTTCAACATGCTGTGGCTGCTGGACTTCCTCGACGTCAGCCCGACGCTCGACCTCATCGGCTTCGACTTCTACGAGAGCGGTGCCTACCGCCTCCAGGAGGCGATGCGGATGCCCATCACCTCCGTGCACGAATACACCAGCGAAAAGGCGTGGGTCATGGAACGTGCCCAGAGCGTCAGCGACATGAGGATCTCCCTGCGATGACATCCCCCGCCCCCGCCCCCGCCCCCGCCCCCGCCCCCGCACCCGCCTCCGCCCTCACCGGCAAGCGCCGCATCGCCTTCGCCAGTTTCGTCGACGAGAACTACCTGCCCGGCTTCCTCGCACTGCTGCGCAGCCTCGCCCTGTCCAATCCCGGCCTGTGCGAGGATTTCATCGTCCTGCACGACGACCTGAAGCCCTCCTCCGTCGCCCGCATCCACGCCCTGCACCCGCGCATCGAGCTGCGCCGCGTCGACGCCGCCCGCTACGACACGTACGCCAAGGGCGACCAGGACAACTACCTGGTCCGCAAGGCGTACTTCATCCTCGACGTCTTCCGCATCCGCGACTACGACACCGTGATCACCCTGGACACCGACATGGTGGTCCTCGGCGACCTGGGCGAGCTGCTGAAGCTGCGCGAAGGGCTGGCCGCCGTACCGCAGTTCTTCTACGGGCAGCACAAGCTCAACAGCGGTCTGCTCGTCATCCAGCGCGCATACCTCAGCGACGAGTTCTGCGCGCGCATCGACGCCACCGGCCGCAGCGGCGCGTACGAGCTCGACAAGCACGACCAGGGCATCCTCAACGCCGTGCTCGACGGGGACTTCGTCCAGCTCGACGCCCGCTACAACTTCGTCAAGCGGCGGCTGTCCGGCGACCTCCCGGTACCCGACGACACCGCGATCCTGCACTTCACCGGGCGGCACAAGCCCTGGCAGGGCGGCGAGGCGGGGTACGGGAAGGCGGAGGAGCGCTGGCGCGAGTTCGAGCTGTCCGACGCGCAGTTCCACGCCGCCTTCCTGGCGCAGGGCAAGGGCATGCACCACGACCTGCTCGTCCACTTCGGCACCCCGCACGTCCGGCGCACCGGGGACGTGGAGAGCGCCCGCAAGGTCGCCGCCGCCCACATCGCGGCGGGCGAGTACCAGGAAGCGGTGGACCTGCTCGGGCGCGTCCGCATCCCACTGGACTCGGCCTGGCCGCACGAGGTGCTGGGCCACGCCCTGATGAGCGTGTCCCGTTACGACGAGGCCCGGGCGCAGCTGCTGCTGGCCACGGCCGCCCCGAACCGGGCCGCCACCGCCTTCGGGCGGCTCGCCCAGATCGCCTGGATCCACGGCGACGACGACGCGGCGCAGCAGTACGCGCTGGACGGGCTCAGGGTCGACCCGGCCCACCGGGCGAGCCGGCTGATGCAGCGGCGTACCCGGAACCCGCAAGCTCCGCGGGAGGGGGTGGCGGCCGAGCAGATCGCGCACGTCGCCTTCTACATGGAGCGCCAGGGCAACGCGGGCGACAAGCTGCTGCCCGAGAGCGTACGGCTGGCCTTCGACGCCGACCCCGGCCCCCGCCGCTGGCACTCCGTCCACGCCCACCGGCTCTTCGACGAGGCCGCCCTGGAGCGCGTCAACGCCCGGCGCGGACTGGTCGTCGGCGGCGGCGGACTGTTCATCCCGGACACCGCGCCCAACGGCAACAGCGCCTGGCAGTGGAACGTCCCCGACGCGCTGCTGAACCGGATCGACGTCCCCGTCATGGTGTACGCCGTCGGCTTCAACGCCTTCGACGGCCAGTCCTACCGGGCCGGGCGCTTCAACACCGCCCTGCGCACCCTCGTCGAGCGCGCCTCCTTCTTCGGCCTCCGCAACCACGGCTCGATCGAGAAGGTGCGCGCGCTGCTCCCCGCCGGGCTGCACGACAAGGTGCGCTTCCAGCCCTGCCCGACGACCGTCACCCGGCAGCTCGTCGACGGCTGGACCGACCCGCCGCACCGCGAGGACACGATCCTCGTCAACGCGGCGTACGACAGGGCCGGCCTGCGCTTCGGGCACGACTACGGCCACTTCCTCGCCGAGATGGCGAAGGCCGTGCGCGCGCTCGGCGCCCACGCCGGGGTGAAGTGCGTGGCGCACTCGCTCGACGACGAGAAGATCGCCTTCGACCTGCGGCGCGAGCACGGCATCTCGCTGCCCGTGATCCCGATGTACGACTTCGGCAACGACGCGATCAGGGACACGTACGCCCGCACCAAGCTGGTGATCGGGATGCGCGGCCACGCGGGGATGATCCCGTTCGGCTGCGGTACGCCGATCATCAGCCTGATCTCGCACCCCAAGATGGCGTACTTCCTGTCCGACATCGACCGGCCCGAGTGGGGCATCTCCGTACACGACAAGAACCTCGGGGCGGTCCTCACCGAGCGGGCGCTGGGCCTGCTCGACGACCATGCCGCGTCGGTGGCCGACGTGCACGGACGGCAGCAGGAGCTGTGGAAGGTGACCGAGGCGAACGCCGCGGACCTGCGGGTGATCCTGGGGCGCCGCCCGGCTCTCTGAGGACGCACGGAAGGGGGTGGGCCACTGACCGGTGGCCCACCCCCTTCGCCGTCGGCCGGTCGGCCGGTCAGCCGTCAGCCGTCAGCCGTCGGCCGCCAGCCGGTCAGCCGTCAGCCGTCGGCCGCCAGCCGGTCAGCCGTCAGCCGTCGGTCGCCAGCCGGTCAGCCGTCAGCCGGTCGCGGCCCTCCTGGTCGCGGCCCGCTTCAGCGACCGCGCCCTGCGCACCACGCGCCGCAGCGCCGCGTTGCGCGGGATGAAGCCGAACTGCTTCGGGATCGCGCCCGGCAGCGCGAGCGTGGTCAGCCGGCGGCGCTTGAAGTAGCGCCAGGTGGAGCCCCTGAGGTGCTGGGCGAGGAAGTGCTCGGCCGCCGGCCGCAGATCCGCGCGGATCTGCGGCTGCATCGCGAAGCCGACCGCCTTGAGCAGGCCCGCCAGGTCGGGCGGGCCGGTGTGCGCGCCGTCCTCCGCCAGACCGGGGACCAGCGCGTCGACGATCGTGACCGGCACGCGGTTGCTGTTCTGGTACGGCGAGAGGCGTTCCAGGAGCAGGTCCGTGCCGGTACGGGCCACCGGGACCGCGTAGAACGTGCTCGCCGTCAGCAGCGCCGTCGAGAAGCACCCGACCACCAGCGCGGGACGGAAGCGCTGGTACACCACCTCGG
Source organism: Streptomyces sp. NPDC003016 (assembly GCF_053591455.1). Taxonomy (NCBI): domain Bacteria; kingdom Bacillati; phylum Actinomycetota; class Actinomycetes; order Kitasatosporales; family Streptomycetaceae; genus Streptomyces; species Streptomyces sp. NPDC003016. Next base: position 38,919 of record NZ_JBSFTV010000041.1, on the reverse strand, counting down.
CCAGCACCGGACTGTCCAGGACGGTCAGTTCGACGCCCAGCGCCTGCGCCTCGCGCTCCAGCAGGCGCGACCAGCGGGCCGGCGCCGTGGGGTGCGGCTTGAAGACGATCTGCCGGTGGCCCCGGTCGGCGGCCCCGCGCAACATCGCCACATGGAGGTCCTCCTCCTCCTCCGCGGTGAGGATCGAGAGCGCGGACAGGTACTGGCCGAGGAGGAGCGCCGAGCCGACGGGGAGCGACAACCCCTCCTCCGCGTCGGACAGTTCGCCGAGCACCTTCAGGAAGGACTCCGTCGGTACGACCTCCGGCGGTACGCCGAACTCCCCGAGCAGCAGCGGAGTCAGGCCCGGCACCAGGTCCAGGTGGAGCAGGCGGCGTACGCGCGTGCCGACCAGCGGGTCGATCTTGTTGCGGGTCGGGCCGTAGCTCATCAGCCCGTCGGCGTACACCTCGACGGGCGCGTCCGTGAACAGCTGGGTGAGCGCCAGCGCCGGATTGACCTGGATGGACTCGACGACCAGCTCCACCGTGTCGTCGCCGAGGTCCCACAGCAGCCTCAAGTGGCGTTCCCACAGCGGGATGTCGTCGGTGCGCGGCGACCAGGCGCCGGGGTGGAAGGGTGCGAGGGCCTCGTTCCAGGACAGCACCCGGTCGAAGCGGTTCCGCAGCCGCTCGAAGCCCGGCATCTCGTCGAGGGAGGGCGTCGTCTCGGGGGTGGTGGCGTTGTTGCTGACGAGGAGCAGGCGCCGGCCGGCCGGAGCGAAGCAGTCGCTGTCGATGGCGGCGGCGAGCGTCGCGGCGCCGTACAGCGTGGAGGCGAAGAAGATCTGCGTCGTGGCCATCAGGCAGCGGCCTCCGACGAGCCCTGCGCGACCGACGAGCCCTGCGCGACCGGCGCGGCCGGTGCGGTCCGCGCGCCCGCGGGACGGCGGTGGAGGCGGCGCAGCCTTACGGAACGCTCGGTGTCCATCGAGTCCAGCGCGTCCTTCAGGACGTCCTGCGGCATCCGCTTGAGGGCCGCCGCGCTCATCGTCCGCAGTTTCCGCGCCACGGCCGGTTCGAACCTCTCGATGCTTCCCAGGTGGTGGGAGATGATGGCGCAGTACGTGCGCACCGCCTTCGGCAGCAGCCGGTCCGCGTCGCGGTCCGCCGCCGTCTCCCCGACGACCTGGTCGAAGGCCCGGATGAAGTCGAGCTGCCGTACGTCACCGATCTGCGTGAGCGACGACGCGATGCCCCGCCGGTAGAAGACGCCCAGCATGCCGAGGACGGCGAAGCTCCCGGCCTCCCGGTGCAGCCGCCAGATCCACGGCCGGTCCTCGGCCGTGCGCAGGCCGTCGGTGAAGTGCAGCAGCCCCCGGTCGGCGAGCCTGCGGTGGTACATGCCGGCCCAGGCGTACGCGTAGTCGACGGAGGTGGAGCGGGTGGCGGGCAGGATCGCCTCGCGCGGCGACATGACGACGCCGCGCCGCCCGTGCGGGACGCGGTGGACCGTACGCGTACGCCCGGTGCACTGCACGTGGTCGGTGCGGACGAAGTCGCAGCCCAGCTCCTCCATGGCGGCGAGCAGGCGCGCGTAGTGGCCGGGGGCCAGCCAGTCGTCACCGTCGAGGAAGGTCAGGTACTCGCCGCGCGCCGCGTCGAGACCGGTGTTGCGGGCGGTGGCCAGGCCGCCGTTGCGCTCGTGTCTGACCAGGACCGCCCCCGGGAGCTCGCGCTCGGCACGCTGGAGGATCTCCGGCGTCCCGTCGGTCGAACAGTCGTCGACGAGGATGAATTCGAAGTCCTCGCGGGCATTCGCGCGGAGGCTTCGAAGGGTGTCTGGGGCGTATGTCTGCACGTTGAAGAACGGCACGACGACAGAGAGCTTGACCACCCCCGCGACGCTAGGGCGCACTGCGGCATTCGCCGCGACCCCCACGGGGACGGCGGGTGAACGAAGAATGGCGGAATGGTTAACCCGCCTGTTTTCCGGGCGCCGACGCCGACCGTCGATGTGCTGTTAACCGTTTGTTGCGGCTGAGTTGGGCCGTCAATCGGAATGCCTCCCTAGTTTCGTCGATGTGCCAGCAAGTACCAGCAAAGCCCTGCGGATCGCCGTGATCGCCGATTCCGACACGCGATGGAAATGGGGGGCGCTCACCGCCCGCCGCATCGCACCGGAAGCCGGAATCAGCGGATTCCTGCTGCGCGGCCGGGCCACCCCCACCCCCCGTCAGCTCGCCGAGGTCGGCGTGGAGGCCGAGGGGGTGCGGGAGGTGACCGCCGCCGAATTCATCGGTGAGGTCGAGCACGAGGCGTACGACGTCGTCCTGCTCGCCCTCGTCGGCGGCGCCGTACAGGCGATGCTGCACGGCCTGGCGCCGCTGTGGCCGGGCACCGGCCGCCGGCCCGTCATCAGCACCGGTTACGTCGGCGTCGTCTACGAGAAGCTCGCCGACGGGCTGCTGCTGCGCCACGGCGCCGACATCGTCATCGCCAACTCCCGCCACGACGCGGAGCGTTTCCGCGCGGTGTACGAGGGCGTGGGCGCCGACGCCACGGCCGTCACGGAGGCCGCGCTGCCCTTCCTGGGCGGCGCCGGCTACACGGGCACGGACACCCGCACCGTCGTCTTCGCCGCCCAGCCCTCCGTCCCGCAGTCCCGCGCCGACCGCGCCTACCTGCTGCGCCGCCTCGTCCGGCACGCCCGCCTGCACCCCGGCCGCGAGGTCCTCCTCAAGCTCCGCAGCAAGCCGGGCGAGCACACCACGCACATCGAGGAACTGCCCTACCAGAAGCTCGCGGCCCGCGTCGAAGGCGGGATGCCCCCCAACTTCCGCCTCGTGTACGGGCACATGGGCGAGGTCCTGGACCGCGCCGACCTCCTCGTCACGGTCAGCTCGACCGCCGCCCTGGAGTCCCTGCACCGCCGCATCCCGACCGCCGTCCTCACCGACCTGGGCGTGCGCGAGGTCCTCGGCAACCACCACTTCCTCGGCTCCGGCTGCCTCGCCTCCTGGGACCAGCTCGACGCCGGCCACCGGCCGCGGGCCGACGAGGAGTGGCTCGGGCGCCAGGGAGTGGCCGCGGACGGCTCGTACGAGACGGCCTTCGACGCCGTACGCGAACGGGTCGCCGCACTCCTGGAGCGCCCCGGCCTCCCGCCGGTCGCCCCCTACTACACCTCCGCCACCGCGCCGGGCTACCTCCCCGGCATCCTCGCCCGCCACCGCCTCGACGGCACGCACACCACCGCCGACGTCACCGGCGTACGCCGCGTCCTGCGCGACGCCGTGCGCGAGGCGGCGCGCGGGGCCTACCGCCACGGGGTGCAGCGCGTGGCGCCCGTCATCCGCCGCATGGGAGAACTGTGAACAGCCAGCCCGAGCCCCAGACCGACGCGGCACGGCCCGGACGCCGCGTCCTCGCCGTGATCCCCGCCCGCGGCGGATCCAAGGGCGTACCGGGGAAGAACCTCGCCCCCGTCGGCGGAGTGCCGCTCGTGGCGCGCGCCGTCCGGGCGTGCCGGGGCGCCGCTCACGTCACGGACGTGGTCGTCTCCACGGACGACCCCGCCATCGCGGCGGCGGCGCGCGGCGCGGGCGCCGAGGTGGTGCCGCGCCCGGCCGGCATCGCGGGGGACACGGCGACCAGCGAGGCGGCCGTGCTGCACGCCCTGGACGCCCACGAGGCGCTGCACGGCGCGGTGGTGGACGTGGTGCTGCTGGTGCAGTGCACGAGCCCGTTCCTGACCGGCGAGGACGTCGACGGCGTCTGTGCCGCGGTCGTCGAGGACGGCGCGGACACGGCCCACACGGTGGCCCCCTTCCACGGCTTCGTCTGGCGCGAGTCCGCCGAAACCGCCGAATCCGCCCGGCCCGCCGAGTCCACCCGGTCCGCCGCGCAGGGCGTCAACCACGACAAGAGCTTCCGCCCCCGCCGTCAGGACCGTCCGCAGGACTTCCTGGAGACGGGTGCGGCGTACGCCATGGACGCGGCCGGATTCCGCAAGGCCGGGCACCGCTTCTTCGGGCGCACCGCGCTCGTCGTCACGGACCCGGCCCGCGTCCTGGAGATCGACGACCCGCACGACCTGGCCCGCGCCCGCGCCCTCGCGCCGCTCCTCGACCCGCGGGAGACACCGGGCGCCCTCCCCACCCGCGTCGACGTCGACGCCGTCGTCATCGACTTCGACGGCACCCAGACCGACGACCGGGTGCTGATCGACTCCGAGGGGCGCGAACTCGTCGCCGTGCACCGCGGCGACGGGCTCGGCATCGCGGCCCTGCGCAAGGCGGGGCTCAAGCTGCTGATCCTGTCCACGGAACAGAACGCGGTCGTCGCCGCACGGGCCCGCAAGCTGCGCATCCCCGTGCTCCACGGCGTCGACCGCAAGGACCTCGCCCTCAAGCAGTGGTGCGAGGAGCAGGGCGTGGCACCCGAGCGGGTGCTCTACGCCGGCAACGACGTCAACGACCTGTCCTGCCTGGCCCTCGTGGGCTGGCCGGTGGCGGTCGCCAACGCCCACGACACGGTGCGCGCGGCGGCGCGCGCCGTGACGACGATCCCGGGCGGCGAGGGCGCGATCCGCGAGATCGCCGCCTGGGTCCTCGGCCCGTCACTCACCACCGACACCGACACCGACACCCCCGCCCTCACCCCGTAACCCACCCCCCGTAAGGAAAAGATCCACATGAGCACCAACTCCCGCCTCCGCACCCTCGGTTCCAAGACCGCGGGCCCGGGCCACCCCGTCTACGTCACCGGCGAGATCGGCATCAACCACAACGGCGACATCGAGAACGCCTTCGCGCTCATCGACGCCGCCGCCGACGCCGGCTGCGACGCGGTCAAGTTCCAGAAGCGGACCCCGGAGATCTGCACCCCGCGCGACCAGTGGGACATCGAGCGCGACACCCCGTGGGGCCGGATGACCTACATCGACTACCGCCACCGCGTCGAGTTCGGCGAGGACGAGTACCGCGCCATCGACGAGCACTGCCGGAAGCGCGGCATCGACTGGTTCGCCTCCCCGTGGGACACCGAGGCCGTCGCCTTCCTGGAGAAGTTCGACGTACCGGCCCACAAGGTCGCCTCCGCGTCCCTCACGGACGACGAGCTGCTGCGCGCGCTGCGCGCCACCGGCCGCACGGTCATCCTCTCCACCGGCATGTCGACGCCGCGCCAGATCCGCCACGCCGTGGAGGTGCTGGGCAGCGACAACATCCTGCTCTGCCACGCCACCTCGACGTACCCGGCCAAGGCCGAGGAGCTCAACCTGCGCGTGATCAACACGCTCCAGGCCGAGTACCCCAACGTCCCGATCGGCTACAGCGGCCACGAGACCGGCCTCCAGACGACGCTGGCCGCCGTCGCCCTCGGCGCCGCGTTCGTCGAGCGCCACATCACCCTCGACCGCGCCATGTGGGGCTCCGACCAGGCCGCCTCCGTCGAGCCCGGCGGCCTGACCCGCCTGGTCCGCGACATCCGCACCATCGAGGCATCCCTCGGTGACGGCGTCAAGAAGGTGTACGAGTCCGAGCTCGGTCCGATGAAGAAGCTGCGCCGGGTCGCGGGCGTCGTCGCCGAGGGCGCCGACCGCGAGCCCGTCGCGGTCTGACGGACCGAGGTCGAAGTCGCCGTGAACGGCACCCCCGGCCCCCCCGCCACCGAGGTCTCCGAGGCGTCCCGCGCCTCCGACGCCTCCGAGACCCTCGCCTTCGTCGAGAGCCCGGTCCAGCTCCTGAACGTCCTGGAGTGGGCCCACGCGCAGGCGGATCCCCGGGCACCGGCGCAGCGGCACGACCTCACGGTCGTCGTCCTCTCGCCCACCGACCCCATGACCCGCGGCCAGCTGCGGCGCATGGCGGAGCTCGCCCGCCACGAAGGCATGCGGGTGCGGTGGGAGGAGGCCCGTGGCGGGGCGGGGGCGCCGTTCCAGACCATCGGCGGCCTGGCGTCCGCCCTGCGCCGGGCGCGCCGCGTCGTCATCGGCGACCCGTTCTCGCGGTACGTACAACTGCTGCTGATGATCACGCGCGCCCGGGACCTGGTCGTCGTCGACGACGGCACGGCCACCATGGAGTTCATCGCCCAGCTCACCGGCGGCGAGCGCCTGGAGCGCTGGCACCGGCGCGGCGGCCGCCGGGCGGCGCGCGACGTCGTCTTCGGGCCGGTCTCGGCGTCGGCGCGCCGCCGCCTCACCCCGTCGCCCACCCGCACCGTCGAGGTCTTCACCTCGATGCCCGTGGAGCGGGCTCCGGGGATCACCGTCACCGCCAACGACTTCGGCTGGACCCGGACCCGCTTCGGGCCGCCCCGCGTCTCGCGCGGCGCGGACCTGGTCGGCACCTCGCTGGTCGAGACGGGTGTCGTCGACCCCGACCGGTACGTCGAGGCGGTCACCACCCTGGCCCGCACCCACGGCGCCACCCGCTACTTCGCCCACCGTCGCGAGAGCACCGACAAGCTGCACCGCCTCGCCGTCGAGACGGGTCTGGAGATCGTCCGCCCCGACCTGCCGCTGGAGCTCATCGCCCGGCGCGGCCCGATCGGCCGTACGATACTCAGCTTCCCCTCGACCGTGGTGCACACCCTCCCGCTCGCGCTGGCGGGCACGGGCGTACGGGTCGCGGTCTGCGACGTGAACCCGCAGTGGCTGCGGGACACGGCCTCACCCCGCGCCCAGGGCTTCCTGTCGGGCGTCACCACCACGGCCCGCGACGTCCAGCGCCTCCCGGCCCTGGGCTGAATGTCCGGCGAATGTCTGGTTCGACACATATGTGAGTTCGCACACGGAGGAGCGGATTCCACGCGCGGGAAGGTGGGCCGCAGGACGGTCCCGACGCGAGGGTAAAACACCAGCTCGACGGCGCGATGAGAGCGGCGCAGCTTACCCGCCCGGGCCGGATCCCATGCACCGTGCGACCGCTTTTCCTTCCCCTATGCGACTGAAGTTTTGTAGATCACTGGTCACTCACCCCCCTGAGGCGCCTACCCTTTCAGGGATGAGCCAGCTGATCTGCGAGTCCGAAGAAGCAGCACTGCCCGGGATGGTCCCGCTCCCCGGCACGCTGCCCGAGAGCCTGCGTCTTGAGCTGATCGCCTTCCGCCGCGACCTGCACATGCACCCCGAGCTCGGCAATCAGGAGTTCCGCACCACCGCCGCGATCAAGACCCGCCTGGAGCAGGCAGGTCTGGCGCCGCGCGTGCTGCCCTCGGGGACCGGGCTCATCTGCGACATCGGCACGGTCCCGGCCGCCGCCGGCCGCGACGGCGTACGCCCGGTCCTGGCCCTGCGCGCCGACATCGACGCGCTGCCCATCCCGGACACCAAGACGGACGTCCCGTACCGCTCCACCGTCCCCGACCGCGCGCACGCCTGCGGCCACGACGTGCACACCACGGTGGTGCTCGGCGCCGGCCTGGTCCTCGCCGACCTGGCCCGCCAGGGCCTGCTGACGCAGCCGGTACGGCTGATCTTCCAGCCCGCCGAGGAGATGATGCCCGGCGGCGCGCTCGGCGTGATCGAGGCCGGCGGCCTCGACGGCGTGGGCAGGATCATCGCGGTGCACTGCGACCCCAAGGTCGACGCGGGCCGCATCGGCCTGCGCACCGGCCCGATCACCTCGGCCTGCGACCGGATCGAGATCTCGCTGGACGGCCCCGGCGGCCACACCGCCCGCCCGCACCTCACCACCGACCTGGTCACGGCCGTCGCCAGGGTCGCCACCGACGTCCCGGCGCTGGTCGCCCGCCGCGTCGACGCACGCGCGGGACTCGCGGTGACCTGGGGCCGCATCGAGTCCGGCCACGCCTGCAACGTCATCCCGCAGCGCGCCGTGCTCGCCGGCACCGTCCGCTGCCTGGACCTCGGCGCCTGGCACGAGGCCCCGGACCTGATCCACGCCGCGATCGACGAGATCGCGACCCTGCACGGCGCCAAGTCGGAGATCAACTACGTCCGCGGCGTCCCGCCGGTCGTGAACGAGCACGCCGTCACCGAGCTGCTCACCGACGCGATGGCCGCCAGGCGCGGACTGCACGCGATCGAGGACACCGAGCAGAGCCTCGGCGGCGAGGACTTCTCCTGGTACCTGGAGCAGGTCCCGGGCGCGATGGCCCGCCTGGGCGTGCGCACCCCGGGCGACACCGCCCGTCGCGACCTGCACCGTGGTGACTTCGACGTCGACGAGGCCGCGATCGAGGTCGGCGTCGAGCTCTTCACCGCCGCCGCGTTGCTCGAAGGACACCGTTCGTAACCAGCCACGGCGCCTTTCGTTCACGACGATCCGATAACAGCTGTCGTACGGTCGCTTATCCGGCATCTACGCGCGTTACGATCGCCGCGAAACCAGCGCCGGCAGAGGCGCTTCGGTCAGGTTGAAGGAGCCCTCCCGTGCGCCGGGTAACCAGAAGTGCCACTGTGGCCATCGCGTCCACAGCCCTCGCGTTCTCCGCCACCGCGTGTGGCAAGACGTCGGACTCCGGTTCCGACCCGAAGGGAGCCAGCGCCGCCATCGCGTACGACATCGGCGGCCGCGGCGACCAGTCCTTCAACGACGCCGCGTACGCCGGCCTGGAGAAGGCCGAGAAGGACCTCGACATCAAGGGCAACGACCAGGAGCCCTCCGAGGGCGAGTCGGACGCCGACAAGGTCCAGCGCCTCACCGAGCTGGCCCGCACCGGCAACAACCCGGTGATCGGTGTCGGCTTCGCCTACGCGCCGGCCATCAAGAAGGTCGCGCCGAAGTTCCCGAAGACCACCTTCGGCATCATCGACGACACCTCGGTGACCGGCAAGAACATCGCGAACCTGGTCTTCAACGAGGAGCAGGGCTCCTACCTCGCCGGCGTCGCCGCGGCCAAGGCCACCAAGACCAACAAGGTCGGCTTCATCGGCGGCGTCGAGGTCCCGCTGATCAAGAAGTTCGAGGCGGGCTTCGCCCAGGGTGTCAAGGACACCAACCCCCAGGTCGAGGTCCTCGAGCAGTACCTGACGCAGCCGCCGAACTTCGACGGCTTCGCCAAGCCCGACCTCGGCAAGGCCGCCGCCCAGGGCCAGCTCGACAAGGGCGCCGACGTGATCTACCACGCCGCCGGTCTCGCGGGCTCCGGCGCGATCGAAGCAGCCGCCAACAAGGGCAAGTGGGCCATCGGCGTCGACTCGGACCAGTACAAGCAGCCCGGTCTGGCGAAGTACAAGGACAAGATCCTCACTTCGGTGACCAAGGACGTCTCCGACTCGGTCTACAACCTGATCAAGTCGGTCAAGGACGGCAAGCCGCAGTCCGGTGAGGTCCGTTACGGCCTCGCGGAGGACGGGGTGGGCCTGTCCGACTCCAACCCGGCGTACCGGAAGATGACGGACCTCATCGCCGCCGTCGACAAGGCGAAGGCCGCCATCGTCGCCGACAAGATCAAGGTCAAGACCGCGCCGTAGGGCCGCCGGCCACGACGTGAGACCCGGGGGACCGGGGAGGCGGTTTCCGTCGCCTCTCCGGCCCCCCGGCCGCATACCGCCCGGCTCTTTCCGTCATTCGACGGAGCTACGCGCGTAGACGCTCCTGTAGCACGATAGTTTCGCCGCGCCCCGCATCCCTGCGTTCCCGTATCCCTGCCTCCCGCTCCTTTCCGCCAAGGAGAGTGCGTCATCAACGCGTCCAGCCCGCCCCCCGCCGTGGAACTGCACGGCATCACCAAGCGCTTCCCCGGCGTCGTCGCCAACCACGACATCGACATCACCATCCGCAAGGGCACCGTGCACGCCCTCGTCGGTGAGAACGGTGCCGGAAAGTCGACCCTGATGAAGATCCTCTACGGCATGCAGAAGCCGGACGAGGGCACCATCACCATCGACGGGGAGCAGGCCACGTTCCACAGCCCCGCCGACGCCATCGCACGCGGCATCGGCATGGTGCACCAGCACTTCATGCTCGCCGACAACCTCACCGTCCTGGAGAACGTCGTCCTCGGCGGCGAGAAGCTGTACGGCATCGGCAGCAAGGCCCGCGACAGGATCAAGGAGATCTCGGACGCGTACGGACTGAACGTGCGCCCCGACGCCCTGGTCGAGAACCTCGGTGTGGCCGACCGCCAGCGCGTGGAGATCCTCAAGGTCCTCTACCGCGGCGCCCGCATCCTCATCCTCGACGAGCCGACCGCCGTGCTCGTGCCGCAGGAGGTCGACGCGCTCTTCGCCAACCTCCGCGAGCTCAAGTCCGAGGGCCTGACGGTCATCTTCATCTCGCACAAGCTGGGCGAGGTCCTCTCGGTCGCCGACGACATCACCGTCATCCGGCGCGGCACGACCGTGGGCACCGCCGATCCGGCGGACACCACCCCCAAGCAGCTCGCCGAGCTGATGGTCGGCAGCGAACTCCCCTCGCCCGAGACCCGCGAGTCGACGGTCACCGACGTACCGATGCTCCGCATCGACGGCCTCCAGCTCCACGCCGTCGACCCCGACGGCGCCGTGCGCGAGGTGCTCGCCGGGATCTCCCTCACCATCCACAAGGGCGAGGTCCTCGGCATCGCGGGCGTCGAGGGCAACGGCCAGGCCGAGCTCGTCGAGGCGATCATGGGCATGCGCGACCCGGACGGCGGCGTCATCACGCTCGACGGCGCCGACATCTCGCACGCTCCCACCCGCAAGCGCCGCGAGGGCGGCATCGGCTACATCCCCGAGGACCGCCACCGGCACGGTCTGCTCCTCGAAGCGCCGCTGTGGGAGAACCGCATCCTCGGCCACGTCACCGAGGAGCCCAACTCCAAGCGCGGACTGCTCGACCTGAAGGCGGCCCGCGCCGACACCGAGCGGATCGTGCGCGAGTACGACGTCCGTACGCCCGGCATCGAGGTCACCGCGGCCTCGCTGTCCGGCGGCAACCAGCAGAAGCTGATCGTCGGCCGCGAGATGAGCCACGCCCCCAAGCTGCTCATCGCCGCGCACCCCACGCGCGGCGTGGACGTCGGCGCCCAGGCGCAGATCTGGGACCAGATCCGCGAGGCACGCCGCGAGGGACTGGCCGTACTGCTGATCTCCGCCGACCTGGACGAGCTGATCGGGCTCTCCGACACCCTGCGGGTCATGTACCGCGGCCGCCTGGTCGCGGACGCCGACCCGGCCACCATCACCCCGGAGGAGCTGGGCTCGGCCATGACCGGTGCCGCCAGCGGTCATCTGGAGCACGCCCCAAAGGACGAGGCCTGATGAAGAAATTCGACAAGGACCGGCTGGTTCTGGGCCTCGCCGGCCCAGTGCTCGCGCTGGTCGTCGCCGTCGCGCTCACCTCGGTGGTGCTGCTCGCCTCGGGCCGTGACCCGATCGAGCCGTACACGCTGATGATCGAGAACGCCGCGTACGCCGACATCCAGGTGCTGATCCTCAACCAGGCCGGCACGTACTACCTGGCGGCGCTCGCCGTGGCCGTCGGCTTCCGGATGAACCTGTTCAACATCGGCGTGGACGGCCAGTACCGGCTCGCCGCGATGATGGCGGCCCTGGTCGGCGCCAGCGTCGAGCTGCCCGGCCCGCTGCACATCGCCCTCATCGTGATCGTCGCGATGCTGACCGGCGCCTTCTGGGCCGGTATCGCGGGCATCCTGCGGACCATCCGGGGCGTGAGCGAGGTCGTCTCCACGATCATGCTCAACGCGATCGCCACCAGCCTCATCGCCTGGCTGATCCTCCCCGACAACTTCGGCGTCCAGCCGGAGGGCTCCAACGACCTCACCACGGGCGACATCGCGGAGTCCGGCTGGTTCCCGAGCGTGAGCATGGGCGACGGCGGCGAGATCTACGGCTTCACGTTCGTCGCCTTCGCGCTCGGCATCGTCTACTGGTTCGTGCTCAACCGGACCCGCTTCGGCTTCGACCTGCGCGCCACCGGCGCCAGCCAGACCGCCGCCGCGGCCTCCGGCGTCGACGCCAAGAAGATGATCCTGACCGCGATGCTGATCTCGGGCGGGGTCGCCGGCCTGGCCGGAATGCCGACGCTGCTGGGCGACACCCACACCTACAGCCTCAGCTTCCCGACCGGCATCGGCTTCACGGGCATCACCATCGCCCTGCTCGGCCGCAACAACCCGGTCGGCATCCTGTTCAGCGCACTGCTGATCGCCTTCCTCGACAAGGCGTCCGCCGTCCTCGACCAGTACGGCTACGAGAAGGAGATCGCCACGATCATGCAGGGCCTGATCGTGATCGCGGTCGTCGTCAGTTACGAACTCGTCCGCCGCTACGGGCTCCGCCGCCAGCAGCAGAAGGTGGGCGAGGAGCTCGCCGCAGCCGCCCGCAAGAACCGTGAGGAGGTGGCGGCGTCATGAGTACCAGCACTGTCTCCGCCGTGAGCGCGGCGCCCAAGAAGAGCGCCCGCCGCAAACTGTCCGTCCCCGTCGTCCTGCTGATCATCGCGGGCGGGCTCGCCCTGGTCTCGCTGGTGCGCCTCATCAGCGGCGCCGACGACCTGACCTCCGTCGGCCAGGTCTCCGGCGCGCTCCAGCTCGCCGTCCCGATCGGCCTCGCCGGTCTCGGCGGCCTGTGGGCCGAGCGCGCGGGCGTCGTCAACATCGGCCTCGAAGGCATGATGATCCTGGGCACCTGGTTCGGCGCGTACGCCGGCTACCAGTGGGGCCCGTGGTCGGGCGTCGCCCTCGGCATCCTCGGCGGCGCGCTCGGCGGTCTGCTGCACGCGGTCATCACGGTCACCTTCGGCGTGAACCACATCGTCTCCGGTGTGGCCATCAACATCCTGGCCGTGGGCGCCACCCGCTACCTCTCCAACTTCACCTTCGACAAGGCCGCGGGCGGTTCCTCCAAGCAGTCCCCGCGCATCGACGAGATCACGAAGATCACCATTCCGGGGCTCTCCGACTGGCTGCGGGACATCCAGGGCAGGCACTGGTTCTTCGTCTCGGACGTCGCGGGTGTCCTCGGCGGCCTGCTCACCAACCTCTCCCTGCTGACCGTCGTCGCACTGCTGCTGATCCCGGCCACCGTCTGGATCCTCTGGCACACGTCCTTCGGCCTGCGCCTGCGCTCCTGCGGCGAGAACCCGGTGGCCGCCGAGTCCCTGGGCGTCAACGTCTACAAGTACAAGTACATCGCCGTCGTCGTCTCCGGCGGCCTCGCCGGCCTCGCGGGCGCCTTCCTCGCCATCGTCGCCACCGGCATCTACCAGGAGGGCCAGACCGGCGGCCGCGGCTACATCGGTCTCGCCGCGATGATCTTCGGCAACTGGATGCCGGGCGGAATGGCGCTGGGCGCCGGCCTCTTCGGCTTCACCGACAGCCTCAAGCTGCGCGGCGGCGCCGAGAACGTCCACGCGATGCTGCTCCTGCTGGCGATCCTGCTGCTGATCGTCCTGTTCTGGCAGCTGTACAAGAAGAAGTACGTGCCCGCCGCGGTCTCCGGCGTCGCCGCCGTGGCCCTCTTCACCTGGTACGCGTTCACCGACGAGGTCCCGAGCCAGTTCGTGGACGCCGCGCCGTACATCACCACCCTGCTCGTCCTGGCGCTCTCCGCACAGCGGCTCCGCATGCCCAAGGCCAACGGCATGCCGTACCGCAAGGGCCAGGGCAAGTGACGCGAGGAGCGGCGGCCGTCGACTGGGAGGCCCTGCGGGAGGCGGCGCGCGAGGCCATGTCGCGCGCGTACGCCCCCTACTCGGGCTTCCCGGTCGGCGCCGCGGCCCTCGTCGACGACGGCCGCACCGTCACCGGCTGCAACGTGGAGAACGCCTCCTACGGCCTCTCCCTGTGCGCCGAGTGCGGCCTCGTCTCGCAGCTCAACGCCACCGGCGGCGGCCGCCTGACGCATTTCACCTGCGTCGACGGCCGGGGCGAGATCCTGATGCCGTGCGGCCGCTGCCGGCAGCTGCTGTACGAATTCGGCGGCCCCGCGCTGCTGCTCGACACGTCGGCGGGTATCCGTACCCTCGCCGACATGCTCCCCGACGCCTTCGGCCCCCAGCACCTGGCGCCCGGCTCCCCGGAAGGAACCCGATAAACCCCATGGACGTCATCTCCGTCATCCGGACCAAGCGCGACAAGGGCGAACTGAGCCCCGAGCAGATCGACTGGGTCATCGACGCCTACACGCGCGGCGAGGTCGCCGACGAGCAGATGTCGGCCCTCGCGATGGCGATCCTGCTCAACGGCATGAACCGGGTCGAGATCGCCCGCTGGACCGCGGCGATGATCAACTCGGGCGAGCGCATGAACTTCGCCCAGCTCTCCCGCCCCACCGCCGACAAGCACTCCACCGGCGGCGTCGGCGACAAGATCACACTGCCGTTGGCCCCCATCGTCGCCGCCTGCGGCGCGGCCGTGCCCCAGCTCTCGGGCCGGGGCCTCGGCCACACCGGCGGCACGCTCGACAAGCTGGAGTCGATCCCCGGCTGGCGCGCGCTGCTCTCCAACGAGGAGATGCTCGGCGTCCTGGAGTCCACCGGCGCCGTCATCTGCGCGGCGGGCGACGGCCTGGCCCCGGCGGACAAGAAGCTGTACGCGCTGCGCGACGTCACCGGCACGGTCGAGGCGATCCCGCTGATCGCCTCCTCCATCATGTCGAAGAAGATCGCCGAGGGTACGGGCTCGCTCGTCCTGGACGTGAAGGTCGGCTCCGGCGCCTTCATGAAGAACATCGAGGACGCCCGCGAGCTCGCCGCCACCATGGTGGGCCTGGGCACCGACCACGGCGTACGCACGGTGGCCCTCCTCACCGACATGTCGACCCCGCTCGGCCTCACGGCGGGCAACGCCCTCGAAGTCCGCGAATCGGTCGAGGTGCTGGCGGGCGGCGGCCCGCGGGACGTCGTCGACCTCACCCTCGCGCTCGCCCGCGAGATGCTCGACGCGGCCGGACTCAAGGACGCCGACCCGGCCAAGGCGCTCGCCGACGGCTCCGCGATGGACGTCTGGCGCCGCATGATCGCGGCCCAGGGCGGCGACCCGGACGCGGCTCTCCCGGTCGCCCGCGAGCAGCACGTCGTCCACGCCTCCGAGAGCGGCGTCCTCACCACCCTCGACGCGTACGCCGTCGGTGTCGCCGCCTGGCGCCTGGGCGCCGGCCGCGCGCGCAAGGAGGACCGGGTCCAGGCCGGCGCGGGCATCGAACTCCATGCCAAGCCGGGCGACAGGATCACCGCGGGGCAGCGCCTGATGACCCTGCACACGGACACCCCGGAGAAGTTCGAGTACGCCCTCGAAGCCCTGAACGGCGGGGTCCTGACGGCCCCCGAGGGCACGGAGTTCACCCCGGCCCCGATCGTGCTGGGCCGCATCGCCTGACGCGCGAGGACGGGCACGACCGAGCGGGGCCGGTGGATTCCACCGGCCCCGCTCCTTTCGTCCACTCACGCGTCACCGCGTCACCGCGTCACCGCGTCACCGCGTCGAGATCGAGCGCCGCGGCGATGGCGTGGTACCCCGCGTCGTTCGGATGCAGACCGTCCTCGAAGACGTATCCGGGGCGCGGCATGTCACGGCCGGCCGGGCCGGACACCGCCCGGTCCGCGTCGAGCACCGCGTCGTACGCCCCGCTCGTACGGATCCAGTGGTTGACCGCGTCCCGTACCTTCTCACCCTCCTCGCTCCACACCGGGAACAGCGCGCCCGTGGTGTCAAGGACGGTCATGCCGACGTCCTTGACACCACGGGCGTGGGCGGCCCGGACCAAGTCGCTTGTGCCCCTCGATCAACTCCCGGGCGCCGGCCTTCCGGGCGGACCGTGCAACCGTGGCCCCCGCGAGCCGCAGCGGCTTTTTCCCGAAGGTGTTGTCCACCCGGATCCGCACTTCCGTACCGCCGGCCGAGACCCGCACGACCTGCCGCACCGACTGGTCGTCGAACCCTTCCAGCGACCAGTTGGGCCCGATGTCCCCGTTCCCGGCGCGGACCCGCTGCGGAGCCGCACCCCAGGCCCCGGCCCCGGCCCGTGCCGCGGCGGCGGGCGCGGGCGCCGCGGCCGGTGCGATCAGCCCGCCCACCGGAGCCGCGACGACCGGCAGCGCAGATGGCCCCATCGGAGGATCCCCTCGGTGTGATCGGGTCCGTCGAGGACAATCCCACCGTCGGTCCGGTCCGGAATCAGTGGTGCGAGCCCCCGGATCCGGGGTGGGGCGGGCCGCTGGAAGGCGGCCGCTGGAAGGCGGCCACCGATGAGTTACGTCCGCCGCCCGGGTCTGTCCGGTGTGAATGCCGTGATGCCGACCGTCCTCGTCGTCGCCGGCCGGGTGACCCCCGGCGACGTGCCCCGCCTGTGCGACGAGCTGGACGAGCTGCTGTACGCCTCCGGGGCCACCGAGGTGATCTGCGACGTCACCGGACTGGCCGACCCGGACCTCACCGCCGTCGACGCCCTGGCCCACCTGCGGCTCACCGCCCGCCGGGCCGGCTGCCGCCTGCGGCTGCGCGGCCCCCGGCCGGACCTGCTGGCGCTGCTGCGTCTCACCGGGCTCGGCGACGTCGTCCAGGCCGGCCCCGCGGGTCCGTAAGCATTTACCGGGCGGTATTCCTTTCGGCGCGATCACCCGATGGGTTGTTTTCACAAAAGTGGAAGAAAGCCGATCCGGCATGTCACATCGGGGATACAGCCATATCGGTGCGCGGCTCCAAATGGCCGAACAGGCGAGTTCAAGCGTGATTTTCCCACCGGCTTTCTGACAAAGTTCAAAGCCGAAATCCACGGTTGCTTTCTCGGTCAGTTCTACGGTCCAGGTATGAAGAGAGCCGCACGTGCTGCAAAGAAGTTGGACTGAGCAGAGCCAACTGACAGTTTTCCACCTCGTCCAGCCGGTGGAAGGGGGAGTCGCACGCGTCGTCACCGACCTCGTCAGGGCGCAGACGGGCGCGGGTCTGCGGACCGTCGTCGCCTGCCCGCCGGGCGGCGTACTGGCGTCGGAGGCCGCCGAGGCCGGAGCGCGCGTGCACACCTGGCCCGCCGAACGCGCCCCCGGGCCCCGGCTCGCCAAGGAGGTCATGACCGCCGCCCGGCTGATCCGCGCGTGCCGCCCCCACGTCGTGCACGCCCACAGCGCCAAGGCCGGGCTCGCGGGCAGGCTGGCGGTGCGCGGCCGGGTGCCGACGGTCTTCCAGCCCCACGCCTGGTCCTTCGACGCCGTGCAGGGCCGTGAAGCCGCGCTCGCCCTCGGCTGGGAGCGGTACGCGGCCCGTTGGAGCACCCGGACCCTGTGCGTCAGCGAGACCGAGCGCCGGGCGGGGGAGGAGGCCGGCATCGCCGCCCGCTGGACGGTGATCCGCAACGGCGTCGACCTCCGCCACTTCCGCCCCGACGAGGGCGCGAGCCGCGCCCCGGCCCGCGCCGCTCTCCCGCTCCTCTCCGGCCTCCCCGCCACAGCCCCCCTCGTCGTCTGCGTCGGCCGCCTGTGCCACCAGAAGGGCCAGGACATCCTGCTGCGGGCCTGGCAGCCGGTGGCCTCGGCGGTACCCGGCGCCCGGCTGGTCCTGGTCGGCGACGGGCCCGACCGCGCACGCCTGACGGCCCTGGCCCCGCCGGGCGTGCTGTTCGCCGGGACCAGCCGGGACCCCAGGCCGTGGCTGCACGCGGCGGACGTCGTCGTCCTGCCCTCCCGCTGGGAGGGCATGGCCCTCGCCCCGCTCGAAGCCATGGCCTGCGGCCGGCCCGTCGTGCTGTCCGACGTCAGCGGGGCCAGGGAGAGCCTGCCGCCCGGCCACGAAGCCCACTGCCTCGTACCGCCGCAGGACCCGCGGGCCCTCGCTGCGGCACTGACGAACCTGCTGACCGACCCCGGGCTCCGGGAGGCCCTGGGCCGCGCGGCCCAGACCCACACCCGGTCGACCCGTGACGTACGCAAGACCGCCGCAGCCGTTTCCGGCCTCTACAGGGAACTTGTCAGCCTGCCCCGACCCGCGATCATGATGAGGAAGCGCACCGAGCGATGACGACGGAGAGTGCATTCGCGCCCGACACCGCCCAGGCCACAGCCGTGCAGCTGACGGCTCCCTCGGTCCATCCGCCGAGGAGGGCGGCACGGCACCGGCCCGCCCCCCTGGCCCCACGGAGCCTGCGCCTGCGGGGCCCCCTCGTGGCGATGCTCGCCGCCGACGTGCTCGCCACGGGCCTCACCCTGGCGCTGATGCCCTGGCCGGTGCTCGTGTGCGTCCCGCTCGCGGCCCTCATGCTGGCGCTGCACACCTGGCGCGGCCTCTACCGCCCCCGTCTGTCCCCCTCGGCACTCGACGAGTTCCCCCCGCTCCTCCTCCTCGCCCTGGTCCAGTGGTACGCCACCGCGGAAGCCCTCACGGCGTACGACTCACGGCACGGCGCCGGCTGGACGGACCTGACCTGCGCCGCCGCCGCCCAGGCCCTGCTCGGCTGCGCCGGCCGGTCCACGGTCTACCGGATCCGCCGCCGCACGGCGGTCCGCCGCCCGCAGTCCGCACTGATCGTGGGCCGGACCCCGCTCGCCCAGCAGGTCACGGCGGCCCTGCAGGCCCGGACCGAGTACGGACTGCGCCCGGTCGGCCGCTTCGACCCGGCGCACCAGCCCACGGACGCCACCCCCGCGGACACGCTCCCCGTCCTCGCCACCCTGGAGGACGTCAGCCGGGCGGTCATCCAGAACTCCGTGCGCCACGCCGTCTTCACCGACCCGCCCCGGTCGGCCCCCGACGCGGCCGCGCTCGTCGAGATCTTCGCCGAGCACGACTGCCGGCTCTGGCTCGTCGACGGCCCGACAACCGGAACAACGACACCCGACCGCACACCGGACCCCGACCACCTCTGGGGGTTCGCCGTACGACCGCTCCGCACCGGCCCGGGCCGGCCCGTGGCCCGCGCGGGCAAGCGCGTCATGGACGCCCTCGTGGCCGCCGTCGCCCTCGTCGCGGCGGCACCGGTCATGGCCGTGTGCGCCCTCGCCGTACGCCTCTCCGACGGTCCGGGCGTCATCTTCCGCCAGGAGCGCATCGGCCGCGACGGCCGCCCCTTCACGCTCCTCAAGTTCCGTACGCTCCGCCCGGCCGACGAACACGAGTCCGCCACCCGCTGGAGCGTGGCCACGGACCACCGCATGAGCGTCACGGGCCACCTCCTCCGCCGCACGTCCCTGGACGAGCTCCCCCAGCTCTGGAACGTGCTGCGCGGCGACATGAGCCTGGTCGGCCCACGCCCCGAACGACCGTACTTCGTCACCAAGTTCAGCCACGCCTACCCCGGCTACCAGGCCCGCCACCGGATGCCCGTCGGCATCACCGGGCTGGCCCAGGTCAACGGACTGCGCGGTGACACCTCGATCGAGGACCGCGCCCGCTTCGACAACCACTACATCGAGACCTGGTCGCTCTGGCAGGACGTGTGCATCCTCACGCGCACCGCCACTTCCCTGTTCCGGCTCGGAGGCAGCTGAGCATGACCGCCCTGTGGACCGCCGTACCGGCGCCGCACCCGCGCGTCCAGTGGCGGGAACAACGCTGGTGGCCGGTGCTGCCCCTGCTCGCGACCGTGCTCCTCCTGGCCGTCCCGGTCCAGACGGCGGGAGCCGGAACGTCCGCCGACATCACCCCGGCGGACATCGCGTCGTGCGTCCTGGTGGCCTTCGCCCTCGGCCGCGTACTGCACCTGCGCCGGCGGCCGCTGACACCGGCCGCCGCGCTGGTCCTCGGCATCCCGACGGCCGGCATCGCCGTGGCGACGTTCACCGCCGCCGATCCGGCCGCCGCCCTCACCGGATTCGTCCGCTACCTCCAGGTCTTCGTCCTCGTCCCCACCGCGGTGGTCCTCCTGGTCCGCACCCCCCGCAACTTCCGCATCATCACCGGCTCCCTGATCGCCCTCGCCCTCGTCCAGGGCGCCACGGGCGTCCACCAGTACGCCACCGGCACGGGCGCGTCGTACCGGGGCGAGGACATCAGAGCGGTGGGCACCTTCGGCCCCACCGACGTCATGGGCATGGCCACGGTGGTCTCGTACGGCCTCCTGGCAGCGCTGGCCCTGGCCCTCCGTACGCCCGGGAAAGCCCCTCCCTGGCTGCGCCCCGCCGCCACCGCCGCCGCGGCGGCGCTCGTGGTCCCCCTCGCGCTCTCCTTCAGCCGGGGCGCCTGGATCGCCACGCTGGCGGCGGCCGTCGCCATGATCCTCCTCACCGGCCTGCGCCAGGCGGTACGCGCCCTCGCCGTCCTGACCGCCGCCTCGGTCGTCCTCGTCGGCGGCTTCGGCATCGGCTCCGAGATGATCTCGCAGCGCCTCACCAGCATCACCGAGGTGACGGAAACCCCCGACCGCTCGGTCACCGACCGCTACACGATGTGGGCCGCCGCGACGAGCATGTGGGACGACCGGCCCGCCACCGGAGTCGGCCTCAAGGGGTTTCCCGTCCACCGGGACGCGCACGCGTCGATCGGCCTGTCCTCCGGCAGCGACACGGCGGGCGCGGGCCAGGAATTCCACAAGCAGGCCCTGCTCTCCCCCCACAACATGTACCTCCTCGTGCTCAGCGAACAGGGCCTGATCGGCATCACCGCGTTCGTGGGCAGCTGGGCGGCGATCCTGGTGGCCGGAGTACGCAGACTGACGCTCCCCCGCAAGAACAAAAGAGCCACGGACTGCGGCCTGGCCGCGGTGGGCCTGATGACCTGGCAGACCGTCGACTTCCTGTACGCCGACATCGGCGGCCCCTCGACGGTGCTCACCGGGATCGTCCTGGGCCTGGCCGCGTGGTGGGCCCTGGCGCAGCCGGCCGAGGCGACCGCCGCATGACCGACACGGACGAGCAGAGCAAGACACCCCGCACCCGCACCGCACTGGACGCCCCCACCACCGCCTCACCCGCCCCGGTGCCGGGAGGGGACGTGCCGGTTCGCTCCCCGCAGGGCGTCGAACACCACACGCCCGAACGGTCCACCCCCCCGAACGCCCGGCGCCCGAGGAGACGCCCCGGCGCGGCAACGACCCCGAAGCCCCCGCACCCGAAGCCCCCGCCCCCCGCAGCAGCCGGCGCCCCCGTCCCCCCGAAGCTGGGACGGTTCCTCGCGAGGGCCGCGGCGGTCACCGCCGGACTGACGGCGGCAGGGGCGCTGTTCGGACTCGTACGGGACCAGGCCATCGCCCACCTCTTCGGCGCGAGCGTGGACAGCGACGCCTTCCTGATCGCCTGGACCGTGCCGGAAATGGCCTCCACGCTCCTGATCGAGGACGCGATGGCGCTCCTCCTGGTCCCCGCCTTCAGCCACGCGCTGGCCCGCCGCGCGGCCCAGCGCACCCAGGACCCGGCCCTTTCGTACGACGCCGTCCGGGCGCTGGTCCTGGCCACCCTGCCCCGGCTGTCGGCCCTGCTGGCCTGTGTCGCCTGCCTGCTGATCCTGGGAGCCCCCTGGGTCGTGCGGATCCTCGCGCCGGGCTTCAGCGACCCCGCACTGGCCGTCGACTGCACCCGCCTGACGGCCGTGACCGTACTCACCTTCGGCATCGCCGGATACTTCAGCGCCGCCCTGCGCGCGCACCGCAAGTTCCTCCAGCCGGCCGGCGTCTACGTCGCGTACAACCTCGGCATCATCGTCACCACGCTCACCCTGCACTCGCTGTGGGGCGTACGGGCCGCCGCGGCCGGGGTCGCGGTGGGCAGCCTCCTGATGGTCCTGACCCAACTGCCCACCTTCCTCAAACTGGCAGCCCGCCCCCGCCCCCGCCCCCGCACCGCACCCCGCCCCCGCATCGGACTCCGCACCCGCACCGCCGCCACCCCCCTCCTCGGCACCGCCGTCCTGGCCCCCGTGGTCCTCTTCGCGATCGGCCGTCAGTCCCAGGTCCTGGTCGAGCGCTTCCTCGCGTCCTCCCTGCCCGGCGGCGCCATCTCGCACCTGAACTACGCGCAGAAGGTCGCGCAGATGCCGATGGTGCTGTCCCTCATGATCTGCACGGTGACGTACCCGGTGGTGGCCCGTGCCATGGCCGAGGGAGACCACGAGGGAGCCCGCCTACGGGTCGAACGCGACCTGGCCCTGGCGGCGATGGTGGTCCTCCTGGGAACAGCGCTCGTCCTCGGCTACGCGCCCCAGATCGTCGAAGTCCTCTTCGAGCGCGGCGCGTTCGACGCGCAGGACACCGCGACGACGGCGACCGTCATGCGGGTGTACGCCGCCGGCCTCCTGGGCCACTGCCTCGTCGGCGCCCTGAGCAGGCCGTTCTTCTCCACGGGCCGGCCCACCTGGTACCCGGCCGCCGCGATGGCGGCCGGGCTCCTGGTCACCACCGCCGTCGGCGCGGCCGCGGTCGGCCGCTTCGGCGTCCACGGCATCGCCGCCGCCAACGCCGTCGGCATCAGCACGACGGCGCTGCTGCTGCTCAGCGGTCTCGGCTCGCGCGTGGTCTCCATCCGGGTACGGGCCGTCAGCGCCTCCTTCGCCCGACTGGCCGTCGCGGCCGCCGCCGCCGCCGCGACGGGCTGGACGGTCGCGCCGATGACGGCCGGCCCCCTGCCGAGCGTGGCCGCCGGCTGCGTGCTCGTCCCCGCCGTATTCGTCCTCACCGGACTCGCAGTAAGAGCTCCCGAAGTCGTTCACCTGCTGGCACTCACCCGACAGAGGTTCCGTCATGGCCGCTGACACGGCGATCCGTAGCGCCGAACGCCCCACGCCCCGACCCCACTCGACCCGCCACCCGGCCGGCCCCTCCCAGCCGTGGATCCTGATGTACCACTCGGTGGGCGACCCGACGGACGACCCGTACGGCATCACCGTCGCCCGCGACCGGCTCGACCGCCAGCTGGGCTGGCTGCGGCGCCGAAGACTCACCGGCGTCGACGTCGGCACGCTGCTGCGCGCCCACGCGGCCGGCCGTGCCCGGCGCCTGGTCGGGCTGACCTTCGACGACGGGTACACCGACTTCCTCCACGAGGCGCTGCCGGTGCTGCGCCGGCACGCGTGCACGGCGACCGTGTTCGTCCTGCCCGGCCGGCTCGGCGGCTCCAACGAGTGGGACCCGCGCGGCCCGCGCAAGCGGCTGATGACCGAGGAGGACATCCGGTCGGTCGCGGCGGCGGGCATGCAGATCGGCTCGCACGGCCTGTACCACCAGCGCCTGGCCGGCCTGTCCGACGACGCCCTCCACCAGGAGACGCGCCACAGCCGGGAGCTGCTCCGCGAGATCACCGGCACCGCCCCCGAGGGTTTCTGCTACCCGTACGGCATCGTCGACGACCGGGCCACCGACGCGGTCCGCGCCGCCGGTTACACCTA
Organism: Streptomyces sp. NPDC003016; assembly: GCF_053591455.1. Classification (NCBI taxonomy): domain Bacteria; kingdom Bacillati; phylum Actinomycetota; class Actinomycetes; order Kitasatosporales; family Streptomycetaceae; genus Streptomyces; species Streptomyces sp. NPDC003016. The sequence continues at coordinate 15,721 of NZ_JBSFTV010000041.1, read as the reverse complement.
CGGCTTCGCGATCGACCCCGGCCCGCTGCTCGGCCCGTACGCCCTGCCCCGCACGCACATCAGCCACGCCGACCGCAGCCTCCGGCTGTGGGCGAAGCGCCTGCGCCACCGTTTCGCGCTGTCCGGGGACTCCCGGTGAAGGCGCTGCACATCATCACCGGGCTCGGGGTCGGAGGAGCCGAGCAGCAGCTCCGCCTGCTCCTGCGCCACCTGCCCGTGCGCTGCGACGTCGTGACGCTGACCAACCCGGGGGCGGTGGCGGACGGCCTGCGCGCGGACGGCGTCCGGGTCACGGACCTGGGGATGAAGGGCAACCGGGACCTCAAGGCGGTGCCCGCGCTGGTCCGGCTGATCCGCCGGGGGAGGTACGACCTCGTCCACACCCACCTGTACCGCGCCTGCGTCTACGGGCGGATCGCCGCGCGCCTGGCCGGGGTCACCGCCACGGTCGCCACGGAGCACTCGCTGGGGCACGCGGAGATCGAGGGCCGCCCGCTCACTCCGGGCGCCCGCGCGCTGTACCTGGGGACCGAACGCCTCGGCTCGGCCACCGTCGCCGTGTCCGCCACCGTCGCCGGGCGGCTGCGCGACTGGGGCGTACCGGCCGCGCGGATCCACGTCGTACCCAACGGGATCGACGCGGCCCGCTTCCGCTTCGACCCCGCGCGCCGCCTCGCCACCCGCGCGCGGCTGGGTGTCCCCGCCGACGCGTTCGTGGTGGGCGGCGTGGGCAGGATCGTCCCGGGCAAGCGCTTCGACGTGCTGGTCCGCGCGGTCGCGGCCCTGCCCGGCGCCTGGCTCCTGCTGGCCGGCGACGGTCCCGACGCGGACGCGCTGCGCACCCTCGCCTCCCGGCTGGGAGCCGCGGACCGCATCCGCTTCCTCGGCGAGTGCGACGCCGCCGCCGCGGACAGCCTCGTGCACAGCCCCGCCGCCCCGGCCGCCGTGGCCTGCGCCGGCGGCGCCCTCACGGCCGAAGCCGCCCACCACCCCGCCGGTACGCCCCGCCCCGCGTCCCGCACCACCGCGTCCCGCCCCGCCGGTACGCCCCCCACCGCCGTCCGCCGCCCCCCTGTTCTCCGCAGAGGTGCCACTGCAACCACCGCCACCGCCACCGCCCCCGGCATCCCGGATCTTCTCTGCGCCATGGACGCCTTCGTCTCGGTGTCCCGCGAGGAGGCATTCGGCCTGGCCGTCGTCGAGGCGCTGGCCGCCGGGCTGCCCGTACTCCACAGCGCGTGTCCCGCCATCGACGACCTGCCCGCGGGCCAGTCGCCCGGCGCCCGGCGCATCAGCGGCGACACCGGCGAGCTGACGGCGGCCCTGCGACGGCAGATGGAGAGCGGAAGGCGCCGGCTGCCGCCGCCCCCGGCCGTCGGCCACTACGACATCGCCCGCAGCAGCGAACGCCTCATGGACGTGTACGCACACGCCCTCGCCCTCCGTCCCCCCATCTCTTCCCCGACCACGCCTTCTCCGACCAAGCCTTCCCCGACCAAGAGAGCACACCCATGACCGAGTCGCCCGAGCCGCAGCCCGCCGCCCCCGGACGGATCAGCCGGCTCCGTGCCAGGACCACCGACCTCGTCGACATCGTCCTGAGCGTCCGGATCCCCCCGTTGCCCGTCTGGTGGCCCCTGCCCGTCTGCGCACTCCTCGGCACGGTGTGCGGAGTCTCCTACGGGGCCCTCAAGACCCCGGAGTACACCGCCACCAGCTATGTCGTCGCCGTCCCCGGCAAGGGCATCGAACCGACCGCGGCCCTCGGCTACGCCCAGGCCTACGGCCGGATCACCACCAGCGACTCCACCCTCGCGTACGCGCGCGTGGCCGCGGGGGTCCCGCCGCAGACCCTCCGCAGCCAGGTGCGGACCGAGACGTCCCCCGACTCGCCGATGATCGCGATCACCGGCACCGCCACCAAGCCCGCCGTGGCCGCGGACATCGCCAACGCCGTCGCCGACGCCGTCTTCGTCAGCAGCAACCACGTGTCCAAGAAGACCGGCGTGAAGCTCCTCGTCTTCTCGCAGGCCATCGCGCCGGACGAGCCGGCCTCCCCCTCCGCCGCGATCAGCGCGGCCGTCGGCGGATGCGCGGGCGGGCTCATCGGCGGGCTGGCCCTCCTCGTACGGCCGCGGCTTCCCCGCCGGGCCGCGTCCGCCCCGGTGCCCGCCCCCGCCACCGCCCCCGCCAACGCCGAGCGGGAGCTGGTCTGATGGCCGACGACCGGCGGGGCACCACCGTCACCCTGTGCCGCGACCCCGGGCGGTTCGCCGCACTGCGGGAGGAGTGGGACGCGCTCCACCGCCGCTGCGCCGCCGCCACACCGTTCCAGAGCCACGCCTGGCTCCACTCGTGGTGGCTCTCGTACGGCGCGAACGGCCTGCTCCGCGTCGTCCTGGCCCGTCGCGGCGGCCGGCTGATCGGCGCGGCGCCGCTGATGCTCGTGCACCGCCCGATGCCGCTGCTCGTGCCCATGGGCGGTGCGATCTCCGACTTCTTCGACGTACTGGTGGACGACGAGGAGGCGGGAAGCGCGATCACCGCACTGGAGCGCGGGCTCGACCGCGCCGCCCGCCAGGCCGTGATCGACCTGCGGGAGGTGCGCCCCGGGGCGGCGGCCGAGACGCTGTACGAGACCTGGACCGGCGCCCGCAGCCGCCTCACGGACTCGACCTGCATGGAACTTCCCGCCGAGCCGATCGACGGCCTGGTCAAGCGGATGCAGAGCAGCCGGGCGCAGCGCGTACGGGCCAAGCTGCGCAGGATCGACGCACTGGGGATCGAGGCCCGCACCGTGGCGGAACACGAAGTGCCCGGCGCCGTCGGCCGCCTGCTGCGCCTGCACGAACTCCAGTGGCGGGGCCGCGGGGTGAACGTCGAGCACCTCAGACCGCGCTTCGCGGAGCACCTGGTGCGCGCCACGCGCCGGATGCTGGCCGGCGGTGACGCCGCGGTCACGGAGTTCCGGCTGGCCGGCGAGGTGGTGGCCGTGAGCATGACCCTCCAGTCCGGCCTCCTGTCCGGCGGCTATCTGTACGGGGCCGACCCCGGCCTGCGCGACAAGAAGGTGGACGTGGCGACGATGCTGCTGCGCCACGAGGCGCACCTGGCCGCCGGCTCGGGCCGCGGCGTGCTGAGCCTGCTGCGCGGGTCGGAGCCGTACAAGAACCAGTGGCATCCCGAGACGGTCACCAACCAGCGGCTGCTGCTGGCCCGGTCCGGCATGGAGCCCCTGCTGCGGGTGCGCGAGTCGCAGGTGACCATGCGGGACCGGGCCGCCGAGACCGTGAGCACGCGGTTCCCCGCGGCGCGTGACTGGCGCGACCGGCTGAACAGCTGGCGGGCGGACGGTGTCGCTAGAACAACAGCCGGTCCGCCGACGGCGGGGACTTCACACAGAACCTGAAGTCCGGCACCCACTGGTTGATCCAGTCGCCCAGCTTCACCGGCGCGCACCAGTCGTCGGAGTTCGGCTCGCGCGGCGGTTCGGCCGGCGCGGGCCTGTCGGGCCTGCCCTCCGAGGGCTCCGCCGGGGTGGGCGCCGGGGCCGGTGGGACCTGCCCCGGCGTTCCGTACAGCTTCGAGCGGAACACCTCCGACGACTCGGGGTTCTCGTCGCACTGCCAGACACCGTGCGGGCAGTAGTCGGTGATCGTCTGGTAGAGCGGCTTGTGCCGGGCCATCCAGTCGAGCATGCGGCTCATGTACTCGGGGTTGTCGCCGTTGCGGAACAGCCCCCACTCGGGGTACGAGATCGCCTTGTTGTGGGCGGCGGCGAAGTCGACCTGCGCCTGCAGCCCGTACGGCCCCGACACGTGCTCGTCGAACGTCTCGCCGGGAGGCTGGTCGTAGGAGTCCATGCCGATGATGTCCACGACGTCGTCGCCGGGGTAGCACTCGGTCCACGGAATGGCGTCCACCCCGCGGTTGGGAGCGAAGTCGAAGCGGAACTCCTGGCCGGGAACGGAACGCATCGCCTTGACGATCCGCTTCCAGTACGCCTTCCAGGCATCGGGGTCGGGTCCGCAGCGGTGCGTGTACGTGGTGCCGTTCATCTCCCAGCCGAGGACGATCACCGTGTCCTTCGCGCCCAGGTCCACCAGGCGGTTGGCCAGGGTCCGGTAGTGCGCGTCATAGCTGCCGGCGGCGCCCTCCTGCAGCAGGTCGCGGACCTCGTCGTCGGGGACGCGGGCCTCGTTCCGCTCCAGCATGGGCACGTTGAGCACGAACATCCGGTCGTCCGCACCGCGCCGCCACTCGGCCCAGGGGCGCAGGAACTCGGGGCGGCCCTCGATGTTCGACCAGAGATCACCCGGCAGATAGGTGTGCCCGACCGTCAGTTCCGCACCGCCCAGCCACTTCGACAGCTCGGCCATGCGCTCCACGCCCTCGGGCCCGTAGTGGAGGTACGCGCCGATGGCGGGCACGCGGCTCTCCTGCTCCGGCTCGGGCTTCGGCTCCTGCTCCTGCTCAGACTCCGGTTCTGGCTCCGGCGTGGCGGGGGCGGGAACGGGAACGGGGGGATCGGTGGGTGCTCTGTCTGCCGCCTCTGCTCCGAAAACACCACTGGCGACGATGAGACTTATAGCAACCGTCCCGATGCAGGTGCCAGTGAGACGGCGCCGCTTGGACATGACTCCTCCTGGTATCTGTCGATTCATACCGATGTGAACGACAGTAGGCAGAAAGTCTTATTAATGGGTTGTCCTCGCGCTCGTCAGTAGGCCATTGGCGATATGCCCGCCCCGAAACGGGCCACTCGGCTGAAATGCGCGAACCCGTGCGCCCCCGGGCCGGTCAGACCTGGGGCCGCACGGGTTCACGGGCGGTTTGACGGGCGGAGAGGGCCCGCACCGGGCCGGATCAGGACACGTCGAAAGCGAAAGGCAGGGCCCGGACGCGGTTGTCGAAGTTCGAGTCGACCAGATCCGGAATTCCCACCGACCTCAGATCGCGCGGCCTGGTGAGCAGTTCATGGAAAAGGGCCTTCATCTCCTGGCGCGCCAGATGCGCCCCCAGGCAGTAATGCGGCCCGCCGCCCCCGTACCCCAGATGGGGATTCGGGTCCCGCGTGATGTCGAAGACGTCGGGATCCGTGAACACCGCTTCGTCGCGATTGGCCGAAGCGTAGAAGAGCACCACCTTTTCTCCGGGGAGGAACTCGCGTCCCCCCAGGACGCATTCGGTCGTGACCGTCCGGCGGAACTGGATGATCGGCGTCGAATGGCGGACGATCTCGTCCACCGCCCCGTCGGCGTACCGCTCGAAGTCGGACGTCAGCAAGGCGCGCTGGTCCGGGTGGTCGGTCAGGAGCGCCAGCCCGTGGGCGATCGCGTTGCGCGTGGTCTCCACCCCGGCGACGAGCAGCAGGGAGAAGAAGGCGCCGAGCTGGCGGGAGGAGAGCGCCTGCCCGTCGATGTCCGCGCACACCAGCGCCGAGATGAGATCGCCGGTGGGGTGGCGGCGGCGTTCACGGGCGAGTTTCGCCATGACGAGCTGCATGTGCGCCAAGGCGCGCAGCCCCCGTCCGGGCACCCGCAGCCTGGCGCGCACACCGCGGTTCACACCGACGTTCTCGGACGCGTGGTTGACGCGGTCGGCGATCTCCGGGCGGTAGCGCTCCGGGATCCCCATCAGATTGCAGATGACCTCGAACGGCATGCGGGAGGCGACCGAGGGGACGAAGTCACGCGGTCGCCGGGCGATCATCTCGTCCACCACGCGTCTGGCGACGTCGTGGATGTCCTCCTCCGCCGCGGCGAGCAGGCGCGGCGTGAAGGCGCGGGAGACGATCTTGCGCATCGTGGCGTGCTCGGGGCCGTCCATGTTGACCATGGAGTTCCCGAACACGGCCTTCGCCCACGCGGCCGGTTCCGGAGTGGTGACGCCCGGAGCGCTGGCGAACTGGCGGGGCTGCCGGCTCGCCTCCGTCACGTCCGCGTGCTTCACCAGCGCGTAGAAGCCCTTGCCGCCCTTGCGCCCGGCGCCCGTACCCTCTCCGAAACGCACCGGGGCGTCGAGCCCGCGCAGCAGCGCGAAGGCCTTCAGCCGCTCGGAGCGCGGCAGTTGCCAGAACGACGGATCGGCGAGATCGGCGTTCTGCTCCCGCAGCATGTGCTGCGTGGTCGCCTGCGTCGGGATTTTCATCTCACACCCTTCTGAAGCGCGGGCGGCCGTGCCGACCCGGGCCGGTTGCTGCGGACAGGTGAACTTTGCCCTGATATGTGCGTCCAGCTCGTTCTTGTGCGAAAACGGCGTGTCTGCGAAGCGAGAACCGTTTCGCCGTCGGGTCGTTGTCCACGACGGAGCACGCACACCGCGGGAGCGGACCGACACGGAGGACGAGAGGTGCCCGGCATGGGACTGATCACGCGCAGGACCGCGGCGACCGTACGAGCGGGCTCCCTGACGCGCCGCGTCCTGCTGCGCACCGTCTTCGCGGCGGGCGTGATCGCGGGCACGGCGGGGGCGCTCGCTCCGATCCTCGCCAGGAGGCCGGGGACCGGAACCCGCCCGCCCCGGGCGAACGGCCCGGCCCCCGCACCGGAGCGGTTCACCGAGACCTACCGGGGCCGGCACCTCCAGGGGACGGCCAGGGGCCCGGCGCCCGTGAGACGGGCCGGCGGGGCCGCCGCCCACCCGGGACACGCCGGCGACGCCATGACCGTCGCGGCCCTGCCGGACGACGTCGAGGTACGCATCGACGGCCGGCCGCTGCACGTCATGCGGCGCGCCGACGGCAGCTATCTGAGCGTGGTCAACCACTACGAGTCGTTCCCGACACTGCTCGCCGCGGCCCGTGCCGCAGTCGACGAGCTGGGCGACGCCCAGCTGTCGGTGTCCCCCATGCACAGCCTCTGAATCCGGGAGAGCCAACAGTGGTGTACACCCGAAAGAACCAGCGGAATCTCACCCGTACGGAGAAAAAGCGCCTGGTCAGCGCCTTCCTGGAGCTCAAGCGCTCAGGCCGGTACGACGAGTTCGTGAAGCTGCACGGCCGGTTCTACGTCTCCGACGGCGAGGACGGGCCGCGTCCCAGCCATATGAGCCCCTCGTTCCTCCCGTGGCACCGCAGGTTCCTCCTGGAGCTCGAACGCGCCCTGCAGGCCGTCGACCCGGGGGTGTCGATCCCGTACTGGGACTGGACGAAGGACAACACCCCCGCCGCGTCGCTGTGGGCGGAGGACTTCCTCGGGGGCAACGGCCGGTCCGGCGACTGGCAGGTGACGACGGGGCCGTTCGCCTACGCCACCGGGAACTGGACCATCACGGCACGGATCGGCGAGCGGAACTTCCTCACCCGCAACCTGGGACGGCCCTCCGCCCCGGTCTCCCTGCCCACCCGGCAGGACGTGGACCGCGCGCTGCGCGACCCGCTCTACGACGCGGCGCCGTGGGACTCCACCACCACCAAGGGCTTCCGGAACAAGCTGGAGGGCTGGGGAGCCAAAGGGTCGGCCACCAGGACGCACAACCACAACCGGGTCCACCGCTGGGTCGGCGGCCTGATGATGAGCGGCTCCTCGCCCAACGATCCGGTCTTCTGGCTCCACCACGCCTTCCTGGACCTGCTCTGGGACCGCTGGCAGAAGGCGCACCCCGACTCCGGCTACCTGCCGCGCGAGAAGCTGCCCGCGTCCGATCCGCAGCACGGGCGGGTCTTCAGCCTCCACGAACCGATGCCGCCGTGGAACGTGGCGCCCGCGCAGCTCCTCGACCATTCACGCGTCTACCGCTACGCCTAGCGGCCACCCGGCTGCCCTGGTCCGCCACCGGGACGGCGCAGTCGGTGAGGGTGGCGGTGAAGGACCCCGCTCCGTCGCCGGCCGGCGGATGGAAGCAGCTCCCGTCGGAAGCCGGCTGTGGTGGCGGGACCGCCGGCGGTCGCGGGCCCTGCGGCGCGACCCGGTCGGCCGGGGAACCGACCTCCCTCGGCTCGTCGAGCAGCACCGTCAGCCCGTACCCCGTCACCACCAGCCCCGCCCAGGCAGGCGAGCACCAGGAACGTGCGTACTTTCCGCCCCTACTCCTTCTCGAGACGCGCCGGCAGGTCGAAGAGCGGGAACCACCGCTTCGTGTCCAGGAAGGACGTGATCCCGCTGACCTTCCCGTCCACGATCTCGATGACCATGAGCGCCCACGGGTCGAAGCTTCCGTCGCCCGACCGGCTCGGGTGGTAGTGGGCGAAGGCCGGCGTGCCGTTGGCCACGACCGGCACCAGCCTGGAGCCCCGGCAGACCTCGCCGACGCCCAGCATCCAGCCGACGATGTTGTCGTGGCCCTGGAGCCACAGGTCGTACGGCGGCATGGACAGCGTCGCGTCCTCGTGGAGCAGCGCGGTCAGGGCGGCCATGTCGTACCCCTCGAAGGCCGCGACGTACCGCTCCAGCAGCTTCTGCTGTTCCTCGTCCAGCGGGTCGGCCGTGTCCGTCTCCCGCGAGCCGTGCTCGGCGATCGTCGCCCGGGCCCGCTGGAGCGCGCTGTTGACCGAGGCGACCGAGGTCTCCAGCAGCTCCGCGACCTCGCTCGCCTTCCAGGCCAGCACCTCGCGCAGGATCAGCACCGCCCGCTGCTTCGGCGGCAGGTGCTGGAGCGCGGCGACGAACGCGAGGCGCACGGACTCGCGCGACACGGCCGTCTCCGCCGGGTCGGCCACCGAGGGCAGCACCCGCCCGTCCGGCACCGGCTCCAGCCAGGTGATCTCGGGCCGGGCGTTGAGCGCGGCCCGGGCCACCGGCGTCGCGGCGGTGAGGTCCATCGGGCGGGCCCTGCGGTTGCCCGCGTTGAGCATGTCGAGGCACACGTTCGTCGCGATGCGGTAGAGCCACGAGCGCAGCGACGACCGCCCCTCGAACTTGTCGAAGCTCCGCCACGCCCGGACCATCGTGTCCTGCACGGCGTCGTCCGCCTCGAAGGCGGATCCCAGCATCCGGTAGCAGTAACCGGTCAGCTCGGTCCGGTGCTTCTCCAGCCGGGAATCCAGGTCCTGCGTCGTCACGACATCGTTCATCGGGTCCACCCCACTCGCCGCCTTTGGCACCAGCACTCCGGAAGTTACCGGACGCCACTGACCATCAGGGCCGGGCTGCGAAAACCGGTACGGCCGAACGGACTTCAGGCCCGCGCCGCGCCGCCCGCCCGAGGCGTCCGGCGCGTCCGCACCGCCACGAGCTGCCGCTGTTCGACCCTGGCCACCCGGGTCCCGTACAGCGTGATCGACACGACGCCGCCCACCGCGACCAGGCCGAGGAGCACCGTGCCCCCCCAGCCCCCGGCGTGGAAGGCGACCGCGCCGAGCGTGCCGCCGGCGCTGCTGCCCAGGTAGTACGCCGACTGGTAGAGCGCGGACGCCTGCGCGCGCCCGGTCTTCGCCGTACGGCTCACCGAGGACGACGCCACCGCGTGCCCCGCGAAGAACCCGGCGGTGATCAGCACCAGACCCGCCAGCACGGCGCCCAGCGCGTCGGCCACCGAGAGCAGCAGACCGGCCGCGGTCGTCGACACCGCCAGGTACAGCGCGCCCCGGCGGCCCGTGCGGGCGACCAGCTTCCCGGCCGCCGCGGAGGAGACCGTACCGACCAGGTAGACCAGGAAGACCGAGCCGATGACGCCCTGCGGGAGGCTGAAGGGGGCTTCTGCCAGCCGGTAGCCGATCACCGTGTAGACGGCGCCGAAGACCGTCATGAAGAGGGCGCCGATCGCGTACAGCCGCAGCAGCAGCGGGTCGGCCAGATGGCCGCGTACGGTCTTCGCCAGCGCCCGCGGGTTCAGCGAACCGGGCGTGAAGTGGCGGGCCTTCGGCAGCATCAGCCGGAACACCACCGCGCACACCACGGCCAGCAGGCCGACCGCGGCGAGCGCCGCGCGCCAGCCCCACAACTGGGCCGCCCAGCCGGTGACGATACGGCCGCTCATTCCCCCGATCGAGTTACCGGCGACGAACAGTCCGATCGCGGCGACCAGCGCCTTCGGCCGTACCTCCTCCGCGAGGTAGGCCATCGCGGAGGCCGGCAGACCGGCCAGCGCGGCGCCCTGCACGGCGCGCAGCGCCACCAGCCACTCCAGCGAGGGTGCGAACGGCACCAGCACCCCGACCACGACGGCGACCGCCAGCGAGACCGTCATCATCCGGCTGCGCCCGAAGCGCTCGGAGAGCGCGCTCAGCGGCAGTACGAAGAGGGCCAGCGCGCCCGTGGCGGCCGAGACCGTCCAGCTGGCGGCGCTCGCGCTCACGCCGAAGTCGGCGGAGACCAGCGGCAGCAGCGCCTGGGTGGAGTAGAGGAGGGCGAAGGTCGCCATCCCGGCGGCGAAGAGCGCGAAACTCATGCGGCGGTAGCCGGGGGAGGAGGGGGCGAGACGGGAGTCGGTGTCGACAACAACGGCGTCGGCGTCCACAGGGGTGGTGGACGCCTTGGTACTTGCAGGAGGCATGCATCGAACGTAGACACAGCAGGTTCATGCGTCCAATGCACAAACCCCAGATAATCGATCCCATGGTGCATAACCCCAGCTCACGCCCCCGTCTGTCACCCAGCAGTTACGAAGAAGACATCCAGCAGGTACTCGCGCCGCGCCTCGCGTACTTCGCGGCCGTCGCCCGCCACGAGCACGTCACCCGCGCCGCCCACGAGTTGGCCGTCCCCCAGTCGACGCTCTCGCGCGCCATGGTCAGGCTGGAGGAGGACCTCGGCGTCGCCCTGTTCGCCCGCAAGGGCCGCACCGTCTCCCTCACCCCCGCCGGCCGCACCTTCCTCACCACCGTCGAGCGCGCGCTGGCCGAGGTCGAGCGGGCCGCGGACTCGGTACGGGCCGACGCCGACCCCGCGACCGGCAAGGTCGCCTTCGGCTTCCTGCACACCATGGGCTCCGAGACCGTCCCCGCCCTGATCCGGGCCTTCCGCGTGGACCACCCGCGCGTACGTTTCCAGCTCGTCCAGAACTACGGCGAAGCCATGATCGAGCGGCTGCGCGCCGGCGACCTCGACCTCTGCCTGACCTCACCCGTCCCCGACGCCCCCGACCTGGTCGCCCGCCGCCTCGACGAGCAGCGGCTGCGCCTGGTCGTCCCCGACGACCACCGCCTGGCCACCCGCAAGCGGGTGCGTCTCATGGAGGCGGCCGACGAGGCGTTCGTGACCCTCGAACCCGGCTACGGACTGCGCCGCATCACCGACGACCTGTGCGCCGAGGCGGGTTTCAAGCCGCGCGTCGCGTTCGAGGGCGAGGAGGCGGAGACCCTGCGCGGCCTGGTGGCGGCCGGTCTGGGCGTCGCCCTGCTGCCGCCGCCCGCCGTGGCCCGCCCCGGCGTCAGGGAGCTGACGGTGACGGCCCCGCGCGCCGCACGCGAGATCGGTGTCGCCTGGCTGGACGGCCACCCGGACACACCGCCGGTGGCGGCCTTCAAGCGCTTCCTGCTGTCCCGCCGGGGCCACCTGCTGCCGGAGTAGGCGGAGTAGGCGGAGTAGGCCCCGTACGGGTACGGGCGCGGTACGGATCACGGGCTGACGGCGAGCACCAGATAGGCCGCCAGCAGCGACAGGTGCACGCCGCCCGTCAGGGGAGTGGCGCGCCCCGGCACGATGGTCAGCGTGCCGACGGCCACGGTGAGCGCGAGCAGCACCATGTGGGCGGCGTCGAGCCCCAGCAGCAGCGGCCCCGTCATCCAGACGGACGCGACGGCGACCGCCGGAATGGTCAGCCCGATGCTGGCCATGGCCGATCCCAGCGCCAGGTTCAGGCTGGTCTGCACCCGGTCGCGCCGGGCGGCCCGTACGGCGGCGATCGACTCCGGCGCCAGCACGAGCAGCGCGATCACGACACCCACCACCGAGGCGGGCAGCCCGGCCGCCGCCACCCCCGCCTCGATCGTCGGGGAGACCCCCTTCGCCAGTCCGACCACCGCGACCAGCGACACGGCCAGCAGCCCCAGGCTGATCAGCGCGGTCCGCCGGGTCGGGGGATCGGCGTGCTCCTCGGCGTCGATCACCTCGCCCCGGGTGGTGACGGGCAGGAAGTAGTCCCGGTGCCGCCAGGTCTGCGTCATCACGAACAGCCCGTAGAGCAGTACGGCCGCGAACGCCGCGAAGACGAGCTGGGCCGTGCTGAACTCGGGACCGGGAGCGCTGGTGGTGAACGTCGGCAGTGCCAGGCTCAGCCCCGCCAGCGTCGTGACGGTCGCGAACGCCGCGCCCGTCCCCTCCGCGTTGAACACCGCCACCTTGCGTTTGAGCGAACCGACGAGAAGGGACAGGCCGACGATGCCGTTGCAGGTGATCATCACGGCGGCGAAGACCGTGTCCCTGGCCAGCGAGCTGTTCTTCTCGCCTCCGTCGGCCATGAGCGTGACGATCAGGGCGACTTCGATGACCGTCACGGCCACGGCCAGGACGAGCGAGCCGAACGGCTCACCCACCCGGTGGGCCACCACCTCGGCATGGTGGACGGCCGCGAGCACCGAACCGGCCAGGAAACACGCGAGCACCACCACCACGGGCCCCGGCACGGACCGCCCCCAGGTGAAGACCAGCGGCACGACGGCCAGTACGGGCACGGTCGTCGACCAGTGCGCCGCGCGGGCGCGGACCAGACGCATCATGCCTTCGACCCTGACAGAGCCTCGTGCCGGGCGCGCGTCGTACGGCGGACGGGGGTGCGGGCGGCGCTAGCGTCGATGCCATGCCTACTCCCACCACTCCGCCCCCCGCCCGTTACACGGTGGAGATCAAGCCCCGGGCGGCCGATGCCGCCGGCCACCCCGACCACGGATCCACGCTGCGCACGGCGGTCGTGGAGGCGACGGGCGAAACGAGCGTGTCGGGCTACCCCCATTACGAGGGCGACGGCGTGGCGGCCGACATCGACCCCCGCACGCGCACGGTGGAGGCGATCACGCTGGACGGCGGCGAGCTGCCGTACGGCTGGATCGCCGAGGTCTCACCGCCGGAAGCGTGAACGGCGCCCGGCGGGTTCCCGAACCGGGGCTCCGCCCCGGACCCCGCTCCCCGGTCGCCGGAGGGGCCGGGTTTTCCGGCCCCGCGCGGCGAGGTCAAGCCCGTCCGGCGATCGGGGGCAACGCCGAAGGGCGTCCGGGGCCCAGGGCCTGCCACGGTTCGGGAAGGGGGCCGGGGAAAGCCCCGCGCAGCGGAATCGGGCCCGCCCGCCGCCTACCGCCGCAGCGCCCGCCCGAAGCCGGCGGCGAGCGGCATCCGCAGTCCCAGCGGCGGCGGCGCGGCGAAGGCGTCGGCCACCGGCCGGGCGTACCCGCGGCCGAAGAGCGTGCCCAGGACGAAGTCGGCCGCCAGCGCCAGCACTTCCGGGCGGTGCTGGCGCAGTGCGTGGCCGTCGGAGTGGACCTCGAAGCGGCAGATGTCGCGGTTCGCCTTCTTGGCCCGCTCGGCCAGCCGGTACGACAGCTCGGGATCGGTACGTTCGTCATTCGTGCCGTGCACGATCAGCACCTGGCGTCCGGCCAGCTGCTTCACCGGCTCCTCGGCCGCCGCGGCGGCGTCGTCCGGCAGCCAGGGCGCGATCGCGAGCACGGAGGTGACGGCCGCGTGGTCCGCGGCGTGCAGCGCGGCGCGCCCGCCCATGTCGATCCCCGCGAGACACACCGGTACGTCGCCGTAGCGCCGTACGGCCTCGTCCGCCGCCCACCGCGCGTCGGCCGCGAGCCGCGCGTCCGCACCGTTCCAGCCGCGGCCCCGGTAGCGCACGGCATGGACCACGAGCCCGTCGCCGCGCCCCGCCCCGGCCAGGGCCCGCGCCAGCGGCCGCACACCGGCGTACGCCAGCGGGGAGGGCCGGCGCCCCGACACCGGCTCGCCGGCCGGAAGCAGCAGTACGACGCCGTTGACGCACACCGCGCGGTCACCGCCCCCGGCCGCCGTGACCGCTCCGACCGCTCCGACCGCCCGGCCCAACCGGGCCCCGGAAACCGGGTTTGCTTGCTGTGCCATGACAGAACAGTCTCAGAAGCGCAGGTGTACTCCACCCGTCCGCAGGGTCACTGTTACGTATCGACAGGCGCTATCTACGCGCGTAGGCGCTAGAGTGCCCAGATGACGAGCGAGACCCTCAACGCCCCCACCGCGAGCCAGATCCGCCGCGCCCCCAAGGTGCTGCTCCACGACCACCTCGACGGCGGTCTGCGCCCCGGCACGATCATCGACCTCGCCCGCGAGGCGGGTTACGAAGCCCTTCCCGAGACCGACGCCGACAAGCTCGGCATCTGGTTCCGCGAGGCCGCCGACTCCGGTTCGCTGGAGCGCTACCTGGAGACCTTCGCGCACACCTGCGCCGTCATGCAGACGCGTGACGCGCTCTTCCGTGTCGCCGCCGAGTGCGCCGAGGACCTCGCCGAGGACGGCGTCGTCTACGCCGAGGTCCGGTACGCCCCCGAGCAGCACCTCGAAAAGGGCCTGACCCTCGAAGAGGTCGTCGAGGCCGTCACCGACGGCTTCCGCGAGGGCGAGCGCCGCGCGAAGGCGAACGGCCACCGCATCCGCGTCGGCGCCCTGCTGACCGCCATGCGGCACGCCGCCCGCGCCCTGGAGATCGCCGAACTCGCCAACCGCTACCGCGACAACGGCGTCGCCGGCTTCGACATCGCCGGCGCCGAGGCGGGCTTCCCGCCCACCCGCCACCTCGACGCCTTCGAGTACCTCAAGCGCGAGAACAACCACTTCACGATCCACGCCGGCGAAGCCTTCGGGCTCCCCTCCATCTGGCAGGCGCTCCAGTGGTGCGGTGCCGACCGGCTCGGTCACGGTGTACGCATCATCGACGACATCGAGGTCGCGGCCGACGGCAGCGTCACGCTGGGCCGCCTCGCCGCGTACGTGCGCGACAAGCGCATCCCGCTGGAGATGTGCCCGACGTCCAACCTCCAGACGGGCGCGGCCGACTCCTACGCCGCACACCCCATCGGGCTGCTGCGCAAGCTGCACTTCAGGGCCACGGTGAACACCGACAACCGGCTGATGAGCGGCACCAGTATGAGCCGCGAGTTCGAGCACCTGGTCGACGCCTTCGGATACACGCTCGATGACATGCAGTGGTTCACAGTCAATGCGATGAAATCAGCATTCATTCCTTTCGATGAACGCCTCGCCATGATCAATGACGTGATCAAGCCCGGATACGCCGAGCTGAAATCCGAATGGCTGTTCCGTCAGACCGCCGCGACCAGCGGATCTTCCTCCGTCTGACGTCGAGCGCACCGCTCCCGAGGCGGCCGGGAACGACAATTCCCGGCCGCCTCGGCGTGTTTGCGGCGGGGGCGGGGCGTGGCTAGCTTGCAGAGCCGCTCACCCACCCCACCCCGTCGCAAGGACGTTTTCCTCATGAAGCAGTTTGCCGCCAAGACTCTCGGTGCCGCCGCCCTCGGTGCCGCCTTCGCCGCTGCCGCCGTCGGCAGCGCCTCCGCGGCCGAGCAGGCCGCCCCGGCCGTCCCCGACGTGGCCACCGCGCTGTCCACGGTGACCTCGGTACTGCCCGTACAGGAGACCGGCAACAAGCTCCCCGCCGGAACCCCCGAGTCCCTGGCCGCCGGCCGGAACGCGCTCGCCGGAACCGTCGCCCACACGCCCATGCCCAGCCCCCTGGTGGACAGCGACACCAACCCGGTCGGGGGCCTGCTGGGCGGCACGCTGCCCGGCGTCTGAGCCCGCACCCGCACAGCGCGCACGGAAGGGGCGCGCACCGGATCCGAATCCGGTGC
>NZ_JBSFTV010000040.1:0-56494 GCF_053591455.1 Streptomyces sp. NPDC003016 | reverse complement strand
GGCACTACCCCTAAATCCAGATTCACCCAAAGTTCTCACCCAAGGAAGCACCCCAGCCCCCACCCCGACAGCCAGCCCCGCGGAGCGGGTAGAAGACTGCTTCGCAGTCTCCGAGAGGAATCTCGCGCGTTGCGCGAGATCTGACGAAGTGGCAGCCCCCAGCTGCGCTGGGGGCTCTCGGATTCTCCGCTGCGCTTCGAGTCCGATGATTTCCTTCCGCGTTGCTCCAGGAAACTGAGGCTGCTAACGCAGCCTCAGGCGGTTCCGGTCCCCGGAACCTTGAGGGTCCGTCCGCTGCGCTCCCTGACCCTAACCCGCTTCGCGGGGCTGGCTGTCGGGGTGGGGGCTGGGGTGCTTCCTTGGGTGAGAACTTTGGGTGAATCTGGATTTAGGGGTAGTGCCTCTGAGGGTGGAGAGTGCGGGCGAGAGATTCCTGAGTGATGTCGTCCGGCCTCGTTGGACGACTATCCAAGTCCGCTCTGCGTGGTCGCTCAGGGGCTCAATGTCCAACGAGCCGAGGTTGTCTCTTTCGAGATCTTGTCGCGGCTTTCTCCGGCCTTTCTGTTCCCTCCCGCTCCCCGGCAGGATGGGTGGGTGACGATGAGCGAGATGGAACTGCTGGCCCTCCTGCGTGAACTCGACGACCCAGAGCGGCTGGAGCGGCCGCTGAACTACGACCGCGCCGCGGCCAGCCTCGCGTTTGGCGGGCTGGTGCGCCGGCTCGAGACCGACTTCGGAGTCCAGTGCGAGTTCGAGCAGGACACGCAGGACTCCAGCGAGTACGGGCGTGTTCGCGTGCCGGCCGAGGTGACCGTCTGCGGGACGCGGATCGTGGTCTGCGTGAGCAAGTTCGGCTCCCTCGCCGAGGTCTGCGCCGATAATCCAGGAGCCTACTTCGGCACGGACGACGCCCGAGAGGAAGGCGCGCTGGACTCCTCCGACCTTGCCAGCGTGGAGCGGGCGCTGGCCGAACTCGGCTACGTGAGCGTCCCCGAGGAACTGCTGGAAAGCGACTATGAGGGTCCCACCGCCTTGGAGCACTTCGAAGCGCGGCCCACTTGGTGGACGCGGTTCTTCGGCTTTATGTGATCCGCCTGCCCGGAGGGGCCTCCGCAGCAAGATCCGAAAGAGCCGGCACAGAGGCCGCCCCGGTTTATGAGCTGTCCTCGCGGGAGTAGTCAGGCCGTTCCGGCGTACGCGATGGTGAGGAAGGTTATCGTCGATGTGTCGTGGCCGAGGAGGATCACCGCGGTGACGTGGCCCTGGGCGACGGTGCGGATGATGCCGTCGTCCTGCCCGTAGGGCTCCGAGTACGCGAGCGGGTCCTGCTGTGCGTCGACCAGGGCGAGCGCGAGGTCCCGCCGGGCGAGCTCGGGGAGCTGCTTGTACGTGTCGAAGACGTCGATGGGGAAGTTGAGCCGGTAGGTCACCCCGCTCCCCGACCGTGGTCGTCCCGGTTGCCCTGGCGCGGCTCGGCGTCCCTGAGCACGTCGGCGGTGACGTCCCCGGTCTCCAGGTCGTCAGGGAGAACACCGCGCAGCTTCATGTGGGCGCGGGCGGCCTCGATGCGGGGCCGGGCTGATTGGAGCTGCTCGGCGGCCAAAGCCCATCCGTCGAGGACGGCGGGCAGGTCCTCGAGCGGGGTGAGGTTGACGTCCTAGAGCAGCTGCTGCCGGGATGCCGAGTGGGGCAGCGCTACGTGCAGCCGGTCCACGGTCCAGTCCTCGTGCGCCATGTGCCCCTCCTGCGGTCGTGCCCCGGAAGGCCAAAGTAGCGTCAAGGGGAGCGTCGGGGAGGCGCTCGTTTGTGCTAACGCGCGGGCGCCGTGGCGCGGCGGTGGTCTCTCTCGCTACGGTCAGCGGATGACCTTTGCTGATGAGCCGTCCTCCGACTTACGGCCGAGCGAAGCACCGGCGAGCGTGATCGTCAGCGCACTGCGCTGGGACATCCTGAACGAGTGGGTCCGTTACCTGAACGACGACAAGTACCCGGCCAAGACGGCCGAGATGTCGTACGTCGGGGGCTTCATCAACCGGGACTCCGGCGGCGACGCGCTGCGGTGCCTGTGGAGCAAGCACGAGACCGCGTACCCCCTGTTCGCCGAGACGGTGTGGTTGCTGCACCGCGAGTTCAGCGAAGGCTCCGGGACGGAACATCACGCCCTGTTCGCCGGCCTTCCGCCGATCCCTTCTGACATCCTCTTCCGGAAGATCGCGAACTCGTCCGCGGTGGCATTCCGGAAGCTGACCGAGGCCCAGATGATCGAGATCCTCCGCAAGGCCCCGAACGACTACGCGGCGATGCGGTAGGGACGGTCCCGAGAAGCGACGGCTCCGCCCCGGGGCCGCCCGATGGGCGGCCCCGGGGACGACTGAACGCATCACGGATCCAGAGAGGTGCGGGACCGGCGGAGGTCAGCAAGCGCACGCGGTTCCGGACAAGCGGGCGCAGCGGGACGCCGCGAAGTCGTAGGCCCCTCCCCGTCTCCTGGCCAGTTCCTCGCCCGTCTGCGCACGGGGAGACGGGCCGAGCGCGGGCCGCCCTCGGTCCCAAGCCACAAGCCGCCTCCTCCCGGCCCGGGACCGGTGAGGTCAGCTGGTTGTCCACGTCGTCCGGGCGAGGTCCACCTCTCCGGCCTCCACCAGCGCCCGGCGCAGCTGCTCGGTGGCTGCCGGGTGTTCGGGGGCGGGCTGGGCCTCGGCGGCCAGGAGCAGGGTGCGGGCGTGCGCGCGGACCTCGATGTCGTGCCAGGGGGCGAGGGCGGATCGGGTGAGCAGGTGTGCGGCCAGGAGCAGGGCGTCGTTGTCGCGCGGGTGGGCGGCGGCCCGTTCTGCGATGTCGCCGGCGCGGGTCTGGGCCGGGGTGTGGGCGGCGCTGCGGCGGGCCAGCGGCAGCCACACCGTGTCGTCGAGGGCGGTGTCGGCGAAGTCGCCGGCGGCGGCGAGCGCGCCGGGCGGCAGGTCGGCGTCCAGCGCTGCGGTCCACCACCGTGCTGCCGCTGCCAGGACGCGGTGGGCGGCCGGGTCCGGCGGAGTGTCGCCGGACTGGGTCCGGTGCGGAGTGCGTGCGGCGAGCGCGGCTAGGAGCCGGGATGCCGCAGGCGCGCCGTCAGGTCCGGCGGCCAGCGCCGTCCAGGCGGCCCGTGGGTCGCCCAGGACGTCGTCGGCGTCGCCGGTGCGGATAAGCAGGGCGTGGGCGAGGTGCCGGTCGGCGCCGGGCAGGTTCGCGCGTACGGCGTCAAGGAGTGGGCTGGGGCCCAGGGCGGTGAGCAGCGGCGAGTCGTATCCGCCCCAGCGCAGCCACGCGGCCGCCGGGGTGGGCCGGCCCGGCGTGAGGACGTACAGGCCGGGGTGAGCTGTGGTGAACTCGGCGGCGTGGCGGTGCAGGAACGGCAGAGCCACCCCGATGGCGGTGGTGAGCGCCTCCTCGCCGCCGCGCGCGGCCAGGGCCCGGGCAACAAGGTCGAGAACGTCGCCGGGAACCGGGGCGCCAATACGGACTTGGGCGGCGGTGTACTCCAGCAGGCAGCCCAGTGCGCGCACCGCCGGGTCCGAGCCGGGCAGGTCTCCGGCCAGGGCAGGCGGCTGGGCAGTGGGGTGGGTGAGCGGGGCGGCGAGGGCGTGCAGGTGGTCCAGGGCGGGGGTGAGGTCCTCGGCGAGGTCGGTGCCGGTGCGCCACACCAGGGTCAGCAGGTCGAACAGTGCCTGGTCGGCGAACAGAAGAACGGTGGGGTTCGGTTGGCCGAGCGCGGGGGCGGGCAGGGTGCGGCGCAGGCCGAGGGCGGCCCGTGCGGCCGGGGCCGGGCCGCCCGTGAGGGCTCCGGGGCGGTGGCCGGCGTTCGCGGTGGCGGCGAGGTAGAACGCGCCGAGCTCCGCCCGGTCCAGGGCGGTGAGCACGGCGGGAACGTCGGCGGTCCAGGCGGCCGGGTCGGCCTCGACGAGGCGGTGCAGCACGATCGCGTACCCGTCGGCTCCGGCGTCCTCGGCGGCGGCCAGTACGGCGGCGGCTTCGAGCGGGCCGGCCGTGGCGGCCAGCTCCAGCAACTCCTCCTCCGTGAGGGTGATGGTGCGCTTGAGCGGCACCGGGTGCTCGGCGGCGCGCGGGTCGGGCGGCCCGGTCGGGCGCAGGCGGCGCACCGCGGCGAGCAGTGGGCCGAACCCTTCCAGCAGCGGTGCGGTGAGCACCGGGGACCAGTCCCATACCCGCAGCCAGGACGCGAGCGGGTCCACCGTGCCGTCGACCCGGGTGGTTCCGGAGGGCAGGACCTGCTCCACCTCGGTGGCCGCGGGTGCGGCGCCGAGCGCCGCCCGGGCCCGCCGCTGAAGGCTTTCGGCGCGCTCGGGCGGGCAGGTGGTGAGGACGAGGTCGGCCAGGCGGGCGCCTTCCGGAGTCGGGCGGCCGGTCAGCAGCCGCTCCGTGGCCTCCACCGCCCGGTCCCACCACTCCCCCATTTCCCCTCCCTCCGCTTCGGCGAGGGCAAGGGCGGGGGCGCCCGGGTCCGGCGCGGTGTGAGGGTCCGGGGTGTGGGGCGGGTGGGCGGCCAGGTGTACGGCGAGGAGACGGGCGTGCAGGTACGCGTCGGCCTGGGCGATCCGGGGCCACGCGCGCAGCCGCTCGGCGAGCGGGAGGCCGGCCGCGGCGTCCGCCGCGGCGAGGTCGAGGACGGTTCGGGCCAGCGCCGGGCCGGTGAAGGCCGCCGGGTCGCCGAGGCGGACCTCGTCGAGGTCGACTTCAAAGACCAAGTGCCGCCCGGCCTGTGCGGTCGCCTCGACGTCGCGGCGCAGCAGCCCCGCCACCGCGCCGCGTACAGCACGTGCCCACTGGAAGGGGCCTCCCCCGGCGGCGGGGTGGACAGTCGTCACCAACTGCTGCAGCAGGCCCGCGACATCGTGGCCGGGCAGGCGGTCGGTGCTCTGCCGGGCGATCGCCTCCTCCATCTCCAGATCGGCCAGTGCCGCGGCGCGCTCGGCACCGGCCCCTGGTGCGCGGCTGGCTGTCGCGGCGTCCTGGGCGGCGTGCGCGCGCTCAAGCACCGCCTGCAGGGCCAGATGGCCGGTGTGCTCGGCGTCTACCGCGTCCTTCAGCAGCGTCTCGGGCACCACCACCCAGTCCCCGTCACGGGCCACCACCGGGAGGGTGCGTGCCCAGCGGGCCGCGAGCCGGCGCGCGAACCCGCCCCGGCCGGGCGGCGCCCCGGGCCCGGCCGGGACGGTGATGTACGGGAGCAGCGAGCGGACACCGGCCGGGGTGAGGGCGTCGGCCAGGGCCAGGCGCAGCAGCGCGTCCAGTGCGCCTGGGCCGCTGGCGGCGACCTGCTCGGCGTGGGCGGCCAGCCACGGGCGGGCGGTGTCCGGGGCGGTGTGGGCCAGGTGCTCGAGGAACGGGGCGGCCGGCCACACGCCGTTCTCCTCGTCGGCGAGCAGCAGGTGCCCGGCGTGCTCGTCCAGCACCTTAAGCCAGGCCGGAGCCGGGCCGGAGCGGAAGAAGAACGCCTCCGCGCGCGGGTCCGTCCATCGGGCCAGCTCCCGCGCGTCGTCAGGGCCAGGGTCGGTGAGGGCGGTGAGCTCCAGGACCCTGGCAGCACGGCCGGGCAGCGGCACCAGCAACTCGCCTGCCGCGTGCAGGAGTTCGGTGTAGAGACGGGCGGGCCGGGCTTCCTCGGCACCGGCGCCGTGCAGGCTGCCCGATGCCTTCGAGTACAGAGCCCCCCACGTGTCCAGGGCTTTGTCCTGCGCGGCACCGAGCCGCAGACCTGTCAGCCGCTCGGCGATCCCTCGTGCCTGACGGCGCTTGTGGCCGCCGGGGTTCCGGATCTCGCCGCGCAGCACCTCGGCCGCCTGGGCCACCAGTTCCCAGTCTGGGCTGCCCGCCGGGGCCTGCCGTCCGGGGGCCGTGCTCCCGGCGGGTGGCGGCCCGAGGGCGTCCACCGCTGCCAGCAGGTCCTTCGCCGCCGACTGCAGGCCGGCCGGGTTCTTCGGGGCTCCGGGCAGTTTTAGCAGGGCGTCGGCCGCGCTGCGTACGCACGCTTCCACGATCTCCCCGGGGCGCTCCAGGCCACCGGCCCCGGACAGGATCCGGTGCGCGTCCCGCAGCAGCCCCAGAGCCCGGACACCGGCCTCACCCTGCGCCCGGAGCGCGGCGGCCAGGACCTCGTCCACCACCGGGATTTCCAGCCCGGGCAGTGCGCCGCCGGCTGGCGGCATCTCCATGTTCACCGGTGAACCGTAAGACGAACGATCCGGCGCCCGGGGGCGAACCGCGCAACCCGGCAACCCGCCCGCGCGCGTGGCCCGGCGGCGCAGCAGGGCCGCGCGCGCGGGCGGGTCACTCCTCGTCGCGGGCCCTGTAGAACTCGCCGGCCTCGTTCAGCAGCTCCGCAGCCGCCCGTCGGCTAGTTCGCGCCAGGCGGGCCCGGGTCCCCGGCTGTCGCGCTGGTAAACGTCCTCGGTCTGGAAAGCACGTCAGGCCGAGCACCGTGAGCGGTGCTCGGCCTGGTGTCGAAGGCCGCGGTCCAACGCGGTCTCCGGGGTGTCCTGCGACGAGTTGGCTTGCGACCGTAGCCGTCAGGATGCACCGGCACGGCGAACCGCCGGTGTGCTGGGATGGAGCGTCTTTCTGAAGTGGCTCAGGCCGCAAGGCGGGCGGAACAACGAATAGGCCGCCGGGTCCGTGCCGCACGCACAACACATCGGTCACACCGTGCTGTTGGCGGGTCGGATCCCGCTCGGATTTCCTCGCGGACCGAGGAACACCCTCTGAGCCAGAAACTCTCATAGGGCACAAAAGGGACCAGGCGGCGGGCGGTGGCGGCCGGGGACATGGAAGGCTGGTCACAGCGCCGCTCGCCGTGGGCAGGTCCAACTGCCCCTGAGTTGCGTGACCTTGCGACCGTAGCCCGGGGCCCCGGCATCCGCCGGGGCCCCCTGTCAGGACGGAGTCCTGCGCACCATGAGCAACATCCCTCTTTCCTTCCCGGTCGCCGGTCCCGGCCCGGCTGTCCCCTGCCGGGACTGCGCCGCGGGCGGCGCGGCGGAGTCCGCTGGCCGGTTCGGTGCCACCCACGCGCTAATCCTGCTGATCGCTGTCCTGGTCCTGGGCTGCGTCCTCTTCCTCGCCGGGACCCCGCTGCGCACCGTGTTCATGCTGCTGGGCGGACTCGGGGCGATCGGGGCGGCCACCCTGGCCGCGGCCGGCGGTGGTCGCCGTCTGCTCACCGCCTTCGCCGAGGCTCTCGCGCGGTCTGCGGCGGGAGGCCGGTCATGACCTCTCCCTCCCCCACCGCGCGGTCTTTTGCTGACCTCGCCGAGCT
Organism: Streptomyces sp. NPDC003016; assembly: GCF_053591455.1. Taxonomy (NCBI): domain Bacteria; kingdom Bacillati; phylum Actinomycetota; class Actinomycetes; order Kitasatosporales; family Streptomycetaceae; genus Streptomyces; species Streptomyces sp. NPDC003016. The sequence goes on along the minus strand of NZ_JBSFTV010000040.1, from coordinate 49,185 downwards.
CCTGGTCGCTCTGCGCCGGGACGCGCGCCTGTCCCAGCGCGACCTGGCCGCCCGCGCGAACATCTCGCGCGGCACTGTCCAGAAGGCCGAGTCCGGGCGCACCGCGCCCTCCACCCTCCTCCTCGACGCCTACCTGAAGGCCTGCGGGGCAGATTCCAGGACCGTCAAGCGGGCCCACCGTCTTCGGGTCCACGGCCGCGCCGTCCAGCGCGGCCGGCTCCGCGAACTCAACGCCCCGGCGCCCACTCTCATTCATGACCGGCATGACCTCGCCGTCGCCCTGGCTGTCGCCTACGAACGGGCCGGGGCTCCCCCGCTTGGCGACCGGCTCCTGATCGGCGACCGCAAACCGCTGCCGCGGACCACCGCGTGGCGGATCGTCAAGCGCAAGGGCCTCCCGGCCAACGTCACCCAGCTGGTGACGTTCCTGACCGCCTGCGGTATCAGCCCGGCAGTCCAGCGCCTGTACACCGACGCCTACCGGCGCGTCACCGCCGCCCACCCCGTCCGGCCCGCGCCCCCGCGCGTCCGGCGCAATGACATCCGGACCATCGTCGAGGCCCGCTCGGAGCGCCACGAACTCACCGGGACGGCGGCCGCGATCGCCCGCCAGCTCCCCGCTGAGGTGCTCGAGGAAATTCTGTTCACCGCGATCACGCGCGAGGCGCAGCGCAACGGATCCGGCCTGCCCGACGTGTGGATCGCCTCATCCCCGTCCCAGGACACCGGGGTCGACATCAGCATGCGCACCGCCGCCGGGGACCGCATGGACATCCAGTGCAAGAACTACCGCCGCCCCGAGCCCCCACCGCACACTCCCGGCGTCGGCACTCAGCCGAGCCGTCCGAGCAGTTCGCCCTCCGGCTGGTGGCTCGGCACCCGCCGCGCCCCGGCACCGGACCAGCCCGAAGCGCGGCGGGCGAGGGACTACGACAGGGAGGTAGCGGCCGTCCTGGCCGCGCCCGCCCGGTAGCCCCTGCCCCGGGCCTGGCCGATGTCGTCGGCCAGGCCCGGGCGCGGGAACAGCCCAGCAGCCAGGCCGGCGACAACAAGACAATGCCGGAGGGGGCGGGCAGGGCCCGCTGAAGCGTCCCGGGCCATCCCCCAGCCGCCGTTGCCGGGCCTGACGCCAGTCGATGTAATCGCCACCCACGGAAAACTCCCTGCGCCCCCTCCTCCGCTATGGCCCGCTCCTGGCGAGCGACGCAACAACGCAGCACCGCCGCTCTCCTTCGGGATTGGGGCGGGCCAGGTCGGGCCCGCCCTGCAAGACCCTCAGGTCAGGGCGCCATGGCCGACCTCGGTGGCCTCCAGCTTCCACCAGAAGTGGGCCACCGGGCGGCCGGACAGCGAGCCGCAGGTGGTGTCAGTACCGGGTGGGAGAATGGGGTAAGCCAGACCGGCGTGAAACGGGGGGCCTGTGGCCATCGAGTGGGAGCGGATCGGGCAGCCGGGTTTCGACCGGATTGTCGAAGCCTTGGTGCACCGGATGTACAACGCCTCCGCGAGCGTGGAAGCCGTCAACGGGCGCGGCGGGGACGCTGGTATCGATATCAAGGTGACCAGCGGGTCACGCGTGCGGATCTTCCAGCTCAAGTACTATCCGGACGGGTTTCCGGCCGGCTCGTTCAAAGGGCGGCGCAACTCCATCAAGGAGTCCTTCACCGGGGCCATGGCGCACAACCCGTGGGAGTGGGTTCTTGTGGTGCCGTGCACGCTGACGCCTGCCGAGCGGGAGTTCGTCGCCTCCTTGGCGACCGGGCAGGGTGTGCGGGTGCGGGTATGGGACCGGGCGATGCTGGACGGTCTGATGGCCACGCATGCAGATCTTGAAGCTTCCTTCACCCGGGACCAGCTTTACGACGCGGCGAAGGTCTTCGGGCAGGAGCGGGCGATGCTGATGGGTGGCCTGCCCGATGTTCGCGCACGGGTCGCAGGGCTGGGGCGACAGGTCGACGGGCTGGACGACCACTGGACGGTGGACTTCGCCCGGCAGGGCGAGACCGTGGTGCAGACGCTGCGCGGCAAGCACCCGCGAGCCCAGGAGATCTCCCCCGTGGAACTCACGCTGACAGGGAACGGCCCCTGGGACCCGGAGCTGACCACAGCGGTACGGCGCAGCCTGGGGTTCGGTGTGCCGGAGGAAGTGGTGCTGCCGCGTGAGGCGGTGAAGAGCCTGACGGTGGACGGGCCCGAGTGGCTGTCCGGGGAGCACCGGGACATCGAGGTGCGGTGGCGGCCGGTAGTTGCTGTCCCGCCGGGTGAGAGGGGGGTGGATGTGGTCTTCCTCGACGGTGAGCAGGTCACCGCCTCCTACCCGGGAACGCTGGGTCATCTGGGCGCTGGCAGTATCGGCCGTTCGGTCCATGTGGAGCTGCCGGGCGGGAATTTGGAGCTGCTGGTTCCCCGTGAGGCCGGGGCGCCGGCTTCGATGCGTTTCACGTTCTCGCTGGAGCGGCTGGAGCCTGCTGCGGCGCTGCGCCTGCTGCGGATGCGCCAGCGCATCATGACCGGCGGTGCCTTCCAGGTTCGCACGAGCACGGGGACGGTCGGTGGCGGCGAGCTGCCAGCGGAGTCCGGGTCGGCACACCAGGAGGTGGCGGAGCTGTGCCGCTATGTCGAGGACTTGGACGTGGTGCAGCGTCACTGCGAGCAGCACTTCCCGCTTCCGGCCGAGCTGTCCCCGGTCGACCGGATCGCTCTGCGCATGGCGCGTCTTCTGGTGGATGGGCACTGTGTGATCTCCCCGTTCCTGCCCCGCCTGAGTTTCACGCTGAGCGGTGAGGACTCCCCCGGCCTGCGCGCCTTGCTCAGTGGGGAGCAGCAGGCTATGCAATGCAGTACTGAGGAGTTCGCCATCACGCTCGCCGGGCGGTGTCTGCGGCTGGGGCCTGTGCTCGTCTTCCATCCCCGTGTCGCCACCGAGCAAGAGGACGGCCAGCGGGCTTTGGCCGCTCTCGATGCCGGTCGCGGTGACGGGTGCAAGGTCACCGTCCGGCCGATGGAGGGGGAACGCTTTCGGCTGTTGCTGCAGAACGCCGCAGCCAGTGCCGAACAGGTTCCTGTGCCGCTTGGACTGCCCGACTTCCCCGAACCTCGCTGACCCGAGGTGAGGATACGGGCCCGCGCATGTGCAGGAAGACGCGTCATTCGGTGAGTGCGTTCGCGAGGGCAGGTCCAGCCGCTGGTGACCCCGCCTCCGAGCGCCAGCACCCCACCGGCCCGGCGGTGGATCCTCAGGGGCAGCAGTGGCCCGGGGCGGGGTGGGCCATCCATACCGCGACGTCGGCGACCCGTAGTGCGCTGACCGTCTCGGGCAGGCCCGCGCTCTGCCGGAGGCCGAGGAGCCGGTGGTGCAGGGCCGCGTCGTCCTCGCGCAGGGCGGTGCGCAGTTCGGTCCAGAACGACGGCGGGTGGCCGAGCGCACAGCGCACGACCCGGTCATACACCGGCAGCAGCCGGGGCCGTTTACGGGCCAAGAGCTTCCCGGCGATCACCCACCCAACCTTGTACTGGTCCTCCAACAAGCACCAGGCTCGGTGCGCCGGCGAGCCGTCCGCGACGAGCAAGGCATCGGCGTCGGACAGGTCTGTGTCGGAAGGGATGTCTCGCAGCAGTTCGGACAGGTGGGTGCCCAGCGGGCCTTCCAGCAGGTCGAGGGCGACGGGTGCGGGGACGGTCACCGACAGGGTCTGCACAGCTATCAGGTCCTCTGCGGTGAACCTGTTCGCGACCTGCCGACGGTCGCCGCCGCCCGCGAGGTGTTCGAACCGGCCTCCCGTGAACACGCTGGCGCCCGGGGGCAAGCCGATCCCGAAGTAGCGGCGTAGGTCGTGAACCACCCGGTCCCCGCCCAGAACGGCGTGCAGGCGCTGCCCCACCAGGAACGGCTCCCCGCTGGAGGGGCCAGGCTCTGCAACGGGGTCGTTCATCTCAGATACCTGTGCCCTCATCTGTGTCAGTTTTGGCCGGTGGCGTCGGCTGGGCCGCCCATACCTCGCTGATCAAGGTGAAGGACGTAGTGAGCATCCCGGCCCCCCAGCGTGGGGGCATGACGGAATGAGCCCTCTGGCCGTGGGCGATGCGGTTGCGGAGCTTGCGCCCCTCGTGGAGGAACTCCGTCTGCCGCTCGGTCAGGAGGCCACTCTCTTTGCCCTGCTTGATGAGGGCGTTGAGCGGCCTCGTGCCGGAGTCGGGGATCTTGGCCCGGAGGACGATCTCCATCGCGATCAGGGCGTGCAGGAGGGCCACGGTGGAGAACTCGTAGCAGAAGTAGGAGTGGCGCAGGAGCTCGCGGGCGGTGTGCAGCACCGTTGCCGCGGACTGCGGAATGCCCGAGGGCACCGTCAAGCCGGCGACGACGTCGTGCATGTCGGCGTACTGGGTGACGAAGTGGTGGGCCCGGGGGTCGGGCACGGGGAACGGCAGGTGCTGATCAGCGGCAGCGTTCCACGGCAACGGCGTCCGGGTGGTGCTGTCGGCAGGCGCCGTTGCGGCAGGTGGCTCCTCCCCGAGGAAAATCACGGCGAGGGCGATCTGGAGCACGAGCGCTGTCCGGTGCCGGGAGGGCGTGTCGACCAGGTCGTGCAGGACGTCGTTGCGGAGGTTCATCTGCCCCTCGGCGTTGCCCAGCGCTGTCCGCAGGACAAGGGGCCACGGCTCGGGGAAGCCGAGTTCGTCCAGCTTGTCGAGGAGGGAGCCAAGCTGCTGAACCTGCCCGATGGTCTCCCCTTTCGCGTGCGTGATCACGCCGATGTCGGCTGCCTGGAGTCGGCGGCGCAGCGTGCCTTCGAGGCGCGGCAGCGCCAGGGCCAGGGCCGTGTCGACGTCGCCCTCCCAGAACGCTTCGAAGGCGCGGGCGAGACCGCGCATCCGAGTCTCCAAAGCGTGCTGGGGGCCGGCGAGGAACGGTGCGAGGTCCTCCGCCGTCGGGCGGAACCGGTCGCGAACTCGGTCCAGTTGGGCTTCGACGGCCAGGCCGTGCATGTCGAGGGCGAAGACGTGCTGCCGAAAGAGGAAACCCTCTCCTGCGGTGCTGTCGCTCTCGACGGTGCGCGTCACGACGGGGCCGTTGGGGTTGACGTACACCGTCGGCAGGGACAGCAACCCGGACGGCAGAACTGCGGAGTCACTCATCGTGGGAGGAGTGGTGGCGATGAAGTGAAGTGCGTGCTCCATGCTGTGGGCGGCGTCGATGGCCGCGCTCGCGGCCTTCAGGTAGCCCGGCGGCAGGGGGACCGGGGTGCGGATGGTGTCCATGGAAATTTCGTCCCGCCCGATCTTTTGCTGCGTTCGGCGCACCTCGTCGAGGGCGTCGGTCAGCCCGCTGTCGCGGGCATGTCGGGCAGCGTCTTCCAGGGCGAGGAGTTTTCGCAGCCCGGTACTGCTGTCGGCCAGTTCCATACGAGCGCGGTGGATCTTTTCGTTCACGTCTCGCCGCTCGTCGGGGAGCACCACGCGGCGGAGCTCTTCGAGGAACTCCACCCGGTAGTTGAACTGGCCTTCTCCGCAGTACTCGTCGACGGCGCGTTCCAGCAGGGGGCGCACGACGGGCCGGTCGTGTGTGCTGGCCACGAGCGGGGCGGTCATGAGGCCGAGCACGCCCGGCGACGGGGGCTTCCAGTCGAGCGCGGCCTGGCCCAAGGCGATCATTTCGTCGACAATGTCAGTACGCTCTGGCTGCCGCGTAGCGGCAGCCAGGCCGTAGGCGAGCGCCAGGGCGTCCGCTGCACGAAGTCGGGCCAGTTGCCTTTCGAAGGTTGCCGCGGCGCTAGGCTCCGGAGGGTGGGCGAGTGCCTCTAGGTGGTCCTCGGCCTTCGTCAGCTGCGTGCGGGCTCCAGCTCGGTAGCTGTGGACCCCGGAGCGGAGGTGTTCGATGGGCCGTGTTCCGTGCCGGGCCTCCCAGAGCAAGTGGTGAAGCCGGGCCCGGACCAGGTGGTGGGTCGTTTTGGGGGCGTAGGCGGCCCAGGCCTGGAAGACTGCGGGCGCCATGTCTTCCACGGCCCTCGGAACCAGGTCACCGTTGTCGTCGGTGGTGCGGAACGGTCCGAGGACGACGCCCCAGGTGTCGTCCTGCAGCCGGAACTCCATGGCCGCCCACAGGGCCGCGAAGTGCTCATGCTCCTCCTCGGCCGGGTTCGTGTTCAAGTAGCCAGCGCGAAGGGCCCGCCCGACCTTGCGCAGTGGTTCGCAGGAGTCGGCTCCGCTGTTCACCGCGTTGAGAACTGCTGGCTGAGCGTCCATCTCGACTCCTGACTCCAGGTGTAGCGGTCGAACTCTAGGCGACCGTCCTGGCCGGGAACGAGTGGATTGTGAAGATGGTGACCTCTGCTGCATCGAAGGCGCGACGGTAGAGCTGCTGCTGCCGACGCAGGCCAAGGTCGGGGTGGGCGCGATCGCCGCGTCGATGCCGTCCACCGGCGCGGACTTCGGCGAAGCTCTTCATCAGCCGGTAGCACTCGCGTTCCCGCGCTATGCACGCCGGTTCGCGGGCCTTCTGGGCTCTCGTCGCCGTCTCGCGCTCCTTCGCGTCGCATACCGGCCAGAGCCGTCGGACGCCCCCTTCACGCACGGAGCTTTCCGCCCCATCGGGAAGATCCGAGCCAAGGGCGACGCGTAGCAGCGCCTACGTCAACCGGGCTGTCAGAGTGGGTGAACGGCGCCCGCGTCGGGTTGGGCCGGCCCGAGGATTCGTTGTGCTGCATGGCTCAAGGCGAGCACTCCACCCAGATCCTGCCTCAGCACGGTCAACACGTCTTCTGCTGGCCGGCCGCACACCAGCTGTTCCCCCAAGGCCAGATCGCTGTTAACGGACATGGTCTGGAGTTGAAGGAGTGCCTCCATCACCAGCGCGTTCAGAGCGATGCGCTGAGCTTGGCTGCGTACGTCTTTGTGCGCGGTCCCGGGAGCAGGGGTGTCATCGAGGAAGAGCTGCAGTTGGGTCCCCTCTGTGGGCTCCGGGTCGTCGGAGGATTCCGGGACAAGCTCAGGCGCCACTTCCACGATCTTGCGGTACACCAGCTCGGCGACCGTGTCGGCCGGCTGCTCCGGCGTGCAGACGATGTCGTGGGGGGTGATGGTGGGCAACGGCTGCTCGCGTACGCGGATCACGATGTGCCCCGAGGCCATGAGATCGGTGGCCTTTTCCTGGTCTTTCCCGAGGGCGTCTTTGTGCCAGTAGGCACCGTCGTACTCCACGGCGACCGGTGGAGTGCCCGGCAGCAGCATGTCGACCCGCCACGACCTCAGGCGGCGGCCATCCTGCGGCGCTTTGTGCCGCAGCGCGGAGCCTGGGCTGACCAGGTCGGGCAGGCGCTCGCGCAGGGCGGTGAAGATCTCCTGCTCCCGGCGGGAGACTCCCTTCTTTCCGCACCGGGGGCAGCCTGTCCCTGCGACATGCCGGTTGTTGAACGAGGTCCTCCACTGGTGGCTTTCATCCCGGAGGCAGCGCCACCACACGCTCTGTGACGCGGTCACCCGCGCAGTGAACGGTAGATCGACCGGATTCTCCGGGTGGCTGGAGTCGTACTCATCCAGGAGATCCGGACGCACGTATGCCAGCGATCGGCCGCCGGCACCAAGGGCGTTGTACCCCGCGTCCGCCAGCGTCCGCAGCCAGCGTTCCCGAGCTTCCCCGAGCCGCCGTTGCTGGGCCTGACGCCAGGCGGTGTAGTCGCCGTCCACGGGCAACTCCCTGCGCCCCTCTTCCAGGAACGCCTTCGCCATCGCCCGCTCCTGGCTCCGAAGCCATGACCTGGCCAGTTGGACCTTCTCCGACACAGCGGCCTCGGCAAGGTCACTCAAGAGGCAAGGAAGCACCACAGTATGGTCGGTCGCGGCTACCGGTACGTCCGTCATGGCCGGTGGTCTATCAGCAGCCACTGACACCGGCTCGTTGCCTCGTCGGCGACGGGAGGCCATCATCTGGGGCTGCTGGCCTTCTCGCACCGGCCGGGGCGCAGCGCCGCCGAAATCCTTCTGTTCGTGAGCAACGCCGCTCGATGTGGCCGAGCACCACCACCCGCCTCGGGCTCGGCGGCAGGCACCGCGCTCTGGGTGACGCGGTGGCGGCGCCCGAGCTGCTGCTGTCCCTGCGGGCGCCGCCGCTGGCCACCGCGGATGGGCTCCCGCAACCGGGCAGGGGGCTGGTCACCGCGATGTGCACGTTCCGCGGCCTCCTGATGCTGGGCTGATGGTGATGGTGAGCTCTACCTGGTCGTGGCCGGCCAGCTGGCCGATGTCGGCGAAGGACCGGGGGTCGGTGTGCAGGACAGCGGTGACCAAGGGGGCGGGCCGATCGTCAAGGGCCAGCGCGAGTGGCCGGGCAGCGGCCTTGGCGATCCAGCCGAGAGGGAGCCCGTTGTGCTCGACCCGGATGGTGTTTGGATCAGACGGGTTGTCGTGATCGCGGACGAGGTCGAGGACGGTTCCTGCGGCCAGGTTGGCGATGTACCCCTGGCTGTAGGTGTGCCGCACGCCGCGTAGGGGGGTGGTGAAGGGCCTTCGAGTCAGATCGTGCGCGAGAACATCTGCTCGCCGGGAAGCGGTGCGGCCCCGACATCACGGTGCTGGGAACTGCCGGCGAGGATGACCGGCTCGCCCGGGGCGTGGATGGTGAACCCGTGGCGCCGGTAGAACCGGGTCAGGGTGGCATCACCGGCCGTGAACTGCCCGTACATGAAGAACGTGCGGTGATCGCGGTGGATCGCCACCGCCTTGGTGAGGAGCACGGAGGCGATGCCTTGGCGGCGGTGGTCGTCCGCGACGGCCAGGGCCCGGAGTTTGACGTACGGCATCGCGGTCGCCCCAAGGGCGGTGGGGTCTGCTCCGTCGCGTTCCATGCCGCCGAGGACGGATAGGGGCGGGATGCTGGAGGAGATGCCGACGATGCGCGCGGTTGGCGTGTGCTTGGCCACTAGGAAGACGAACCGGCCGGTCCCGAATTGACTGGTGAAGGGTCCGCCTTCGTCGATGGCTTCGCGCATGGCCCAGGTCAACCTCCCTGCGAGCAGTACGAAGAGGCATCTCACCACGATCACCCGGCCTGGTGGTTCTGGTCCGCCAGATGCATCGACAGGCGGCGCCCGCCGTCCGCGACCGCGTGGCCCACCAGCGCGCACGTGAGATCGCCGGCGGCCTCGGTGCCGCCTACCAGGCCGGACCGATGGGCCTCTCGCCGGGTCGGGTGAAAGGTGAGGGGAGAAGGTCGTCGAGCTCGACGTAGGAGGGGTCGACGAGCCAGGAGCGGCGCGCGGCAGTTGTGCCTGGAGGCCAACGCTTTCTCTCCGGCTGTAGCGCATTTACCTCAATGTGCCCTGGAAACAGCCTGGTTGGAGGTCTGTTCACCCGATCTGGTGAACCCTTCCAGTTCGGTTCGCCGCTGCGTCAGCAGGGGTGGCAGATTCCGTGGTGCACGTCGGTGGTTCGTCACCGGCGTCCGCCTCATGCCGCCGTCGGCGGAGCAGGAACCAGCTGCGAGATGTCCAGGCACCACCCGGTGCTGTTGGGGCTGATCGCTCTTCGGACGTTGGCAGGTGGACCGTATGGGGCGGGAACCGCCGCACACCCTTTCGCGGGTGTCGGCCTGTTCCTTGTCGGCACGAGGCTTCGGGCTCGGGCGCGTGAGTCGCTCCCGAGAGACGGGAGCTTCTGTGCTCGCCCGGCACGGCCGGGTGGAAGGACAACGTCGTGGTCGCGAAACAACCTGATGGCATCTACCCGCGCATCGGCACCGACATCTGGGGCCGGAATCTCGCGGACGCGATCGAGAACACCTGCGCGGACCATGAGGTCGTGCCACCGCCCCGGCAGGCGATCATCGAGGGTCTGGCCGCCTCTCTCCCGGACACCGAGATCAAGGCCCTGATCACGACCCAGCGCGGCCGGAAGGTTCTCAAGCCCTCCGCCTCCCGGATCGTGCAGGCCGGTGCCGAGAGGGTGCTCCTGCTGACGTGCGACGTCCACGGTGCCGCCGTGGCCCCGTGGGATCTCAACGACCGTACCGTCAGCTCCTGGTCCCAGCCCGTCCCGGAGGCCAGCCAGCGTGTAAAGGACTTGGTCGCCACCGAGATGGCGCTCCAGGAAGCCGAGAAGAGGGTGAAGCTGGCCGACAAGGCGCGGGAGAACCTGCGCCGCGCGGCCGGGGATGACACGTACGCCGCACAGGCCCTGACGGCGGCCACGCAGAAGCACCAGGACGCCGTCCGCCATGTGAGGGAACTCGAAGGTCAGCGTCGGACGCTGCTCGGCGCCCTCGGCCACCGCAGGCCGCGTCCAGTGGTCCGTGCCGTGCAAGAGGACGGGGAGGCGAAGGCAGCGCTCGTCCTCGCAGAGCAGCCGTACGAGGTGGCTGTCCACCTGCAGCGGTATGCCGCTGACTGCCTTGAGCGCGCCGGAAAGACCCGGGGCTACGACCTGGCCGAGTCCCTCGTGGACGCGGGTCAGCTCTCCAAGGGCATGAGTGTCCTGCAGCAGTGGCAGATCGCCCATCCCGACGGCACGGTGTCCAAGCTGTGGCGGCTGGCCGCCGTGACCGGGAACAACCGTGCGCTGGCCCGGCTGAACGTCTTCCACGTGCGTCCGGAGCACCTGGTCACGGGGATGCCCCAGTCCCTCGTGCCGATGCCGAAGGACAAAGCCAATCCCGGGCTGCTGCTGCTGAGCATGCGGGAAATCCTGAACCGGCTCTCCGTCCGGCTCAACGAGGCCAGCGCCAAGCCGGAAACGAGTCCCGACGACCCGTCGATCCGGGCTGGGAAGATCGCCACGGTGTCCGCGGAGATCGTGATCGGCTGCACCAAGCCAGCAGAGCTGGAGCACGTTCTGCGGGCGCTGAACGTCAATGATCATCTGCGCGGCATTCAGCCCTACGACGAGGACGCGCGCCTGATCGCCCTGTTCGCGACGCTCGTCGACTCCTACACCCGGGAGTCCCTCCTCGCGGACGCGCTCACCGAGGCCTTCCCCGACGCGCGCGGCGCGGACCTGCTCGATCTGGTCGGGGTACGCGACGCGCTGACCGCCAACGGGCCGCTCGACCCCCTCGAGCCGCTCGTTCCGGCGGGCGACGCGGTCTCCCCGATCGTGCTGCGGGACATCGCGGTGCGGGCCATCACCGCGCTCGTGTTTCCCGAGATCCCGCCCGAGGGCCCGCAGAAGACGGGCGGGCGCACCGACACCGGGCGGTTCTGGCCGGTCGTCAGGGGGGCGCTGCAGGAGTCGGCGTGGAGCCAGATCCGGTCGAAGACGGCCGAGGCGCGTACGCGTCTGTGGTCCGCTGCCGTCGCGCAGCTGTTCCTACACCGGGGCAACATCCTCGCCGCGGCCGGTTTCTTCGGCACTGCTGAGACCGCGAAGGGTGCCGGGCAGGACCCGCGGTCTCTGCCAGCGCTTCTCCTTGGGGCTGAGGCCGGTGACGCGACTGCGTGGGCCGCGTTGGTCCAGCGGATGGCTCCAGCGCTGATTCACGCGCCGCAGCCGTTCATCACGCCTGGGCAGGGAAGCGAGGCGGGAGGCGGTCGCAAGGGTGTGCGCCGCACTCCCAAGAGCGCACTCGCCGCCCTCACGATGGCGTACACCGCTCCGGGCGTCAGCCGGGCCCTTCTCATCGCGTTCGCGAAGGCCGTGCTGGAGCACCCGGACGCGACGCAGCCGCCCGAGGCGGAAGATGGCAAGCCTCTCGTCTGCTATGGCGAGCAGCACTTGGCGGAAGGGGACCGCACAGCGATCACCGCGGGAATGGTGGTGGCTCCGGACACCGAGGGCCGGCCCACCCATCATGTCGCGGACAAAGGGTGGTTCGACGAGACGTTCCCTGTGGATCTCGGCCGCCCGAACCCGGCATCAGCCGGGAACAGCACCAGCTCCTCCATGGCCGTCGGCACCCTCACGGACCCCGGTTTCGCCACCACGGCGCACGGGGCGCCGCTGGCCGATCCGCGCGATCAGCTGGCAGTGCTGCGGCGGGAGCTGCCCGCCCGGGTCGAGCTCGTCGGGGGGAGCTACCAGCAGGCCGTGGACGCCGCCCACACCCTGATGACGGACTTCGAGGAGGCACGGCGCCTGCGTGCCCAGCTCGGAGAAGAATCTCTGTCGGCCGAGCAGCGGATCGAGTGGATGGAGACGCTGACGAAAGCCCGGGCCGCCGCGCAGGCCAGCGTGACGACGCTGGAGCAGGTGGAAGTGCTGGTCCTGCAGATCTGACCGGTGCGGTAGAAACCCGCGTTCGTCTTGTATAGGCGGGCCCCTCGAAGGCTTTGACAGGGGCCCGCCCTCTTGCTCCTCCCCAGAAGGCCACGCGCCCTGGACGCCGGACGAAACCAGGGGCCCGGGAGGTGGAGCAGAGCGCTACGCCGCAGCGGCACGAGGCCCTCCAGCACATCGGGCATCAGGCCGCTTCAACGCCTCCGCAGGCGGCCCAGGGGTCGGATCTGTTGGGTTGGGACTAACGGTCGTGACCGGCCTCCGCCTGGCCTTCTCCGTCCAGCGCCTCCGCCGGGCGGACAGGCCCAAATGCCCTAACGGCCGCCTGACGCCAGAACGCCGTCTACTGGCGGCAGCTGTTCCTTCCAGCCCAGGTCGCCGGACTCCTCCAGGGCGTCCACTGTGGCCTGCCGGATCATGTCGAAGTCCAGCGGGGACAGCGCCGAGGTGCTCGTGCAGTCGTTTCCAGGAGCGGGCCATGCCCAGCAGAGAGTCCGGCACCAACAGCGCCGGTCGAACGCTGAGGCCGGACTATCCCGGCGCCCATCTATTGCGATTGTCGCAATCATTTGCGATGCTCGCAATATGAATCCGACTGAGGAACTGGCCGCTCTGCGGCACCCGTTGCCCAAGCCCGGCTCGGTGACCCCTGCGGACTGCTTCATCGATGCCTGCGAACAGGTCGCCGAGCAGCGCGAGGAAGAGGCGCTGCGTCTGGAGGCCGCGAGCGAGGCGTTGCGGGTGGATCCGCTGCTGCTGGCGCTGGAGGACCTCAGGGCTCAGAAGGAGGCCGTCGACGCGCGGATCCGCTGGATGCTGGCCTACGGGAGGGAGTTCTTCGGGAACCGCCCGTACGGGCTGGAGGAGCTCGCCCGGCACGCCGGCTACAGCTTCTCCGGTGTGCGCACCGCCTACGGCGAGAAGGAGGTTCAAGGCGTCGCTGAGCAGATCGGGCGGGCACCGAACCGGCCGAGCCGTCACCACGCCGCCGAGGGAACAAAGGGATGACGATGACCGGAGCCTGCGCGACCGGGAGTGAAGCGGCCTCTGCATCAGCAGGTGGCGGTGGACCTGCGCAGGCAGATGCTCGCTGCGGGGCCCAGTCGTAGGCGCGAGTGGCGGGGAGCGCCATTCCATCTGTGCTGTATTCGAAACTGGCGGTGGTGTCGGCCTGGCTCAGGGCGAACGCTATGGTCCTTGGCCGTGGACGCTACTGATCTTGACTACCGCGCCCGGACGAGGTCCGGCTGCATCCCGCCGGAGCTGGTCTCGCGGCTGCTCGAACGAGGCCATGCCGACGTGGTGGAGTTGCAGGCCGGACGTGGGGAGTGGTTCTGCGTGCTGGCGTGGGCTCGGGTGCTGAGTGGTCAGGGTCGAGAGGCCGACGCGTGGGAGGTGCTCGCCCCGTACGTGGCAACGGGCTGGTGGACGGCTGTTGTTGCCGCGGCCGAGTTGCTGGAGGGCTGGGGCCGCATCGACGAGGCGATCGACATCACCCGGATCCGTATGGAAACCGGGCACCCGATGGCTTTGGATGCCTACGCGAGGTTGCTTGCCCGGCACGGCCGCGCCGAGGAGGCGTTCAACCTGCTCGTGCCGCACGTCGACGACTGGGTTCTCGCCACCACCTTGGTCGACGTCGCCTCCGTTGCCGGCCGCGACGAGGAGGCGGCCGCGCTGCTCGCCGCCCGGATTCGGGCCGACCACTGCTGCGACGGCCCATGGTGCTGCCGCGGCCTTGATCCCGACACGGCGCTCGGCCTGCTCGCGACGATCCGCGAGCGCCAGGGCCACATCGCTGAGGCCATCGCCCTGCTCCGCCGCCGACAGATCACCTCGGTCAACAGCCGAGACCAACTCGCCGGCCTGTTGGCGCGGCACGGCCGGATCGAGGAACTGCGCGCCTACGCCGCGCTGGACGGACATAAGGAGGCCGTGCAGCAGCTGGCGGAGCTGCTGGAGGAGGACGGCGACGTGGAGGGCGCGATCGCCGTATACGGGCAGGCCGACGGCCCCGCGGCCCGGGACCCGAACGCGGCTTACGAGCTCGCGCAGCTCTTGGCCCGACACGGACGGGGCGCAGATGCGATCGGCGTGATGCGCGCCCAGGCCGACGCCCACCCCAGCGACGACTGGATTCTCCACGCCTTGTCCGAGCTGTGCCTCGACCAAGGTCGCCCCGCTGACGGCCTGGCGCACCTCGACGCCCTCGACGTCCGGCGCGGGAGTGAAAACGAGTGGGAGCTGTACTGGATGCGGTTGTCGCTGATCGCGGCCTGCAGGGGCGTCGACGAGGCGGTTGAACGGGCCCAAGCTCACCCCGAAGGCAACACCTGGTACGCGGCGGAGCACCTGGCACACCTCCTCGCCGGTGCCGGGCGCACCGAGGAAGCCGTTACCGTCATGCAGCAGCACGACCGTGGGAACAGCCATGACCTCGCCGGCTACCTCGTCGACCTCGGCCGCGTTGAGGAGGCTGTGACCATCCTCCTGCACACCAGTCCCCTGCCACCGCTCGTGCCGACGACACACCTGTGGGCCGACGAGCCACCATTCTGAAGCCCTGACCCAGTACAGGCATTGACACCCTGTCATTCGCTGGCCGAGGAGGCGGCCATGCGGTTGACGGCAGCCAGCGGCTGGGCACTCAGGAACGTGGGGTGCTGCCTCGCGAGTGTCCGGCTGGGGCCCGCCTGAGGCGGCCAGCGGTGCGGCCCCGACGTGCGAAGGGCGCCGGACGGGCTCCGCATCCCATGATGCCCTCGGTCGCGGCATAGAGGCGTGGCATGGCCGGGGCCGGCCCGAACACTCGTAGAGCGGCGTCCTCGGATCCTCCGGACGGGGGCCACTGCGGCGGGGGCTTGGGTGCAGGAAGTTCCCTAGACGACGGTGCGGTGTCATCGGGCTATGCCAGGGCGACGGGCTGAGCTGTGTCGTCGGCCCAGTCGCCCTCGAAGAGGAGCGCGAGCAGATGGTCGTGCTCGGCGGGCAGCTGGCCCGCACGCTTCTTCGTGCGGGCCTTGGCCAGCCACGGGCCGATCTGCACCTTCTCGCCGTCCACGGTGATCGCTTCGCGGGCGGTGGGGGCGCGGCCTTCCCGGTGGACGAAGAGTTCGAGGAGCTGCATGGTCTGGGCGAAGGTGCGGCGCGTTCGGCGGGGTGGGGTGAGCGGGTTGGTGGTGGGGGTGAGGCCGAGGGTGGTCAGCAGGTGGTGCTGGCCGGGGGCGAGGTGGTTCCACTGGGTGAGCTGGCGGCCGAGCCAGCTCCCGATCTTCACCCCGTCAAGGGTGGTGTCCGTGGTCAGGGTGGCGGGGTCGTTCCCGGCGGTGAGGTGGGCGCGCAGGAGGTGGTACTTGCGGTGCCAGTCGGCGCCGTAGGGGAGCTGCCAGTACGTGTCGATGGCCGTCAGGTCGGCGGCACGGGTCTCGTCGAGGCGGTCGTGGGTGGCCAGGGAGCGCTGTTCAGCGAGGAACGCACCGAGTGGGGTGGTGGAAGGGGCGGCGAGGTGGCCGTGAGCGCGGTGGTAGTCGGTGGCGGCGGTGAGGCGGGCGCGCCAGGCGGCCTGGTGTTTGTCCCAGATCATGCCGAGCGCCTCGAGTTCGGCGGTGAAGTCCGGGTCGAGGCGATCGGCGTTATAGGCGTCGCGCATGGTGGTGATGAAGCGGCCAAGCTCGAAGCCGACGGAGTCCAGGTGGTCGGCGGGGACGTCGAGGTGGCCGAGGGCGTCGTGGAAGGTCTGGGCCGCATTGAGGCCTTCACGGCGGGCGCGTGAGAGCGGGCCGCGAGGGTTGAAGGAGACGAGGTCCATGGAGCGGGCGATGCGTTCGGGGTGGACGGTAAAGTCGAAGTGCCAGCGGTGCGCGATGATGCGGCTGGTCTCCGTGGGAAGGCGGTTGGCCTTGTTGGGGAGGCGTTCCAGGATGCGGTGGTCGTGGCTGGCCAGAGCTGCGGTGATGGCCCAGACCGGTTCGTAGGGGGTGCCCAGGATGTTCTCGGGGTCGGCGCCGGGCGGGATGTAGACGGGGACGATGAGGCTGGCGGTCTTCCCGGACACGTCGAGGCGCAGGGCGCGTCCGAGGCCCTGGACGCAGCGGACGATGCTGCTGGTGGGGTCGGCGAAGACGACAGCATCGACGCTGGGGATGTCGAGGCCCTCAGCAATCACTTTGGCGTTGGTGAGGATCGCGCACGGGCAGGAGGCGAAGCGGGTGAAGATGTCGGCACGTTCTTCGGGGGTGTGGTCGCCGTGGACGGTGAAGACTTCCGGATCCAGCCCCGGGAAACTCTCCGGGGCGGTGCGGCGCAGGGTGCGCAGGGTGTGGCCGAGTTCGCTGGTGAACCGGGTGGCGTCCTCGACGAGGTGGAAGAAGAGCAGGACCCTGCGCATGGAGTGCTCGGCCATCGCGTTGAGGATGGCCAGGTGCAGGGCGGTCGTGCGCAGCGCATCCTGGGGGCCAGCTTGGTCGGTGGTGCCGGGGGCCGGGAGATTGAGGCGGTCGCGCAGATCGGTGTCGGTGACGGTGGGAACCACGATCCGGTAGTCCGCTGCCACACCGTCGGTGATGGCCTGGGCCAGGGGGTACTCGAAGACCTTCCTGCCGTAAACAGTCTCGTTGTCCATGGAGTTCGCCGCGGCGTCCGGACCTTGCGGTCCGCTCCCCCGCCGCCGTGGGCGGGAGATGTTCGCGGAGGCGGCCAGGTCGGGGGCGGCGAAGCTGCGGGGGGTGGCGGTCATGTAGAGGCGCCGGTCGGCGAGGGTCCTTTGGGCGTCGTTGACCACGGCCCATTTCTTGTCCGCCCGGCCGGCGATGCGGTGCGCCTCGTCCATGATCGCGAGATCGAACGGCGGTACCCGGTAGCTGGTGTGCTGTGTGCCCTCGATCTTGTCGAGAGAGTCGTAGGTGGAGATGACGGTCAGCGCGGGCACCTGGTCTTGCCGCTCCCCCACCACTGACATCAGTGCGGCCAGCGCCTGGGAACTGCTCGTCGATCCGATCCGGTGTGCTGCCAGAGCGTCGTGGGCTGAGGTGTCCATCGAGGACACGATCACCATGTGCTCCAGGTGACCGTCCTTGCGCCAGGCCAGGGCGGTCTGCGCGGCAAGGTCCAGCGTCGGGACGACGACCAGGACCAGCCTTGCTTCGAGTTCGTCCGCTGCCCGGATCGACACCAGGGTCTTCCCCGTACCGGTCGCCGCGACATACAACGCACGCGAGCCAGGTCGGCGCAGATGGCGCACGACCGCCCCTAGGCCCTGCACCTGGTCCGAACGCAGCTTGGGCCGGTGTGGATGGTGGGGCGGAGCGACCTCGGCTGGTGTGACCATGGCCGACATTCTGTCGCAGAGCAACGACAGCGCCGCACGTCGTCGTGACCTGCCTGCTCGAAGGAAGCGGCTGGACACATTCCGGCTCAACGTACGTCACGAGCCTCCGACTGGCGAGATTCGGACGTGCCTGGCCGTTCGAGAGCGGAGCCGGAGCACTGCTGGAAGACTTGCGTCAGTCAGTCAATCGGTCAGGGCGGGGGACGTGGAGCCGTGGCACAGCAGCGCAAGGGGTACTACCGGGCCAGGCACTACGTGAAGCCCTCCTCGGCGTCCAGTGGGTGGAAGAAGCCGTCTGCGGGCGTGGTCCTGGTGCTCTGCGTCGTGGCCATCGCCGGGTGGAACACCCTGGTCGGGAACGACTCCGGCGACACGGAGAAGATGCCTCAGCCCCGCCCGTCCGGAGTATCGGCCCCGGCTGACCCTGGTCAGTGACCGCGGCCGCGCCAGAGGGCGGAGAGCCGCCGCCGCGCCTTCCCGGCCTCAGCGGTGCCTCCGCCGGGCGTAGCGGTGCGCTCTTGTGCCGCAGGCGCGTTGCGGCGTAGTTCCTGCCAGGCTCCGTGCCAAAGCTGGATCTGGTCGTCGGGGACGCCGCAGGCGGACAGGTAAGCGGCTGTGCTGGTCCAAGTGGTGGGGAGCGTGTCGCCGTTGACCAGTTTGCTGATCGTCCCTGTGGAGATACGTCCGGCTGAGCGGGTGCTGACCTCCCGTTGGGTCAGTCCGCTGACTTCCCGCACGGTGGCGAGGTTCGTGAAGAAGCCGATGACGGTGCTGATCGCAGACGGGTCGGGCCACAGGCGATAGTCCGGCTGCCTGGGGTCGGCTGCGCCAGCGAGCGGTGCGGCGGGAAGGTCCGATTGGTTGCGTCCCAGCGCCACGCGGGAACCGCTGTTGCGGTTCCTGGCCTGCGGCACGGGATGCGCCCGGGCCTCCAGAGTCCGGCGCAGGTGCAGATAGACCGTCTCCAGGTCGAGCAGGGGTGGGCCTCCAGGGATGCCGTGGCTCAGCGTCTCGAGGAGTGCCCCGGTGAAAGCCGTATGGGTGTCGCCGATTGGGGCGAGGGCGGTGCGGGTCTCGGCGGAAGCAGCGAGGAGGAAGGTGCCTTCGACTGCGGCGTGGTCGGCCAGGCCCTGGGGGCCGCTCATCCTGCCGAGGGCGAGGCCGCTGTAGCAGCAGTCGAGGAGGACGATGTGCCGCTGTGCACGGGAGTTCAGGAGGGTCTGGCGCAGCCAGTCGTAGTCCAGGCTGGTCTCGATGTGGTCCGGCTGCGTGTGCGGCATGGCCAGAGCGAGCGTGTCGTGAGGGTCGATGAGTCCGTGGCCGGCGTAGTAGACGATCAGAGTGTCGGTGGCCTCTGCAGCCGCCTGGCGCAGCGGTTCCATCACAGCGGATGGGGTGGGCGGGTTCTCGACGACGGCCAGGTGCGAGGCTGGAATCCGCAGGGACAGCGGGCCGCCCAGGAGTTCGGCTAGGGCGGTCAGATTGTTCGAGACGGCAGGCAGCTGCTCAAGGTGGTCGTATCGGCTCGTTCCGATGAGCACAGCCCGTGAGGCCCCCGGGTCAGGCAGGACGCTCACCGGTCGCCGTCCTCCTCGTCAGCGGCATTGTTCAGTGCTGTGGTTGCCCGCTCGATCTCCTCGGGCGAGCAGTCGGTGAGGATGATGACCGTGTCACCGTGGCGTATCTCCACCCGGGGCCGCTGCGGCCGGGTCTGACGCCATGCCACTAGCGTCAGTACGAACGATGCCGCGCTCCATCCGTTCCCCGTCACCAACTCCAGCACGTCAAGTGCCGTGCCCATCTCCCCGGGCCGGGGCGCGCTCCCCTGCACCTCGGTCACAGCAGTCCGGCGCACGTCCGGGTCCGAACGAAGCCACCCGTGCAACGAACGCAGTTCCCTCGCATCCGACTGCACCCGCACCTCTACCCGCACCCAAGCCTCCTGTGACTAAACTGCACGCCGCCTTGTTGACGGACCTGCCTCCATCGTCGTGCACCGGACCGTGCTTCGCGTCGCAATCCGCAAGATCGTCACCGATGCCGAGATCTGCCCGACAACGTGGTGCCCTGCCTGGTCCGTGGGCGCCTTCCACCTCGCCCGCCGCCATCAGGACGCCAGCGCAACACCGACGCGGGCGGGCGAAGCCGTGCACCACAGCGGGACGTGGCCCGATAGGTGGGGTGTCCCCCACACCTGTACTACTGCTAAGTGGCGGCATAGTGCAGGTCACCGAAGTCTGCGCCCGCAATGACCTGGCCAAGGCCGTCTGAAGAACGGGGGGCGGAATCCCACCCGGAGTTGCTGATAGCAGACGAAGAGGGTGCGTAGGTGACATTTTCGGCTGTTGCTGGCTGAACTTCCTCTGTCCATGGCGTAGTGACTGGTGGTAGGAACATCGGGGTCAGGGTTCCGTTTCATGTACGACCGGGGGGTCGATGAGCACGTCGGAGCGGTTCTCTGCGTTCCATGCTGAGCCTCTCTTTCATGAGCTACCCAAGCCTGCGCAGACGCCAGTGACAGTGGTGGCCCCCATGATGGCCATGCCGCCCACGCTGACGCCCAAGCAGATCCTGGTACACCACTCGGCTGACCAGTGGGAGGAGTTCGTCTACGAGTGGGTGAGCGCGCTCAAGGAGGCCGAGTACGTGGACGTGGTAGGCATGGGGGGAGCCAACGACGGGGGTGCGGACATCGCCGCGTTCCTGACCAGGGACAAGACCGACGGTCCTTGGCACTGCTTCCAGTGCAAGCACTACGGCAAGGCCATCGGCGCCGCTACCGCGTACCCGGAGATCCTCAAGATCCACTCTGCGGTGGCCAAGCAGAAGTACAAGGTGCTGCCTGAGCGGTACGTCTTCGTCGCTCCGAAGATCGGGGGGTCGTTCGCGCAACTTCTTACAAAGCCGTCAGCTCTTCGGACGGGGTTCTTCGAGTGGGTGGCGAAGAACATGGAGAAGCTGGACAAGGAGTACGGTGAGGATCCCCTGCAGCGAGCGCTGGACCTGGCAAGCCGGTCGGACTTCTCCCGGTTCGAGGCCGGCAACCTCGACAGGATCCTGGAGGTGCATTCCAGGACGCCGCAGCATGTCAGACGGTTCGGCACGCGCCTGCCCGACCGGCCCGCCATCCCCGCGGCGCCGCCCGAGCATGCACCGAAGGAGACCCGGTACATCCAGCAGCTGCTGGATGTCTACTACGAGAAGTGGGGGTGCTCGCCAAGCTCCCCGGCCGAGGCACACGCCCATCACAGAGCGGGACCGAACCTTCGGCGGCAGCGGGAGGCGTTCTACTGCGCCGAGCAGCTGCGCATGTTCGCCCGTGACAGCGTGCCTGAGGGGACGTTCGAGTCCCTGCAGAGCGATGTGTACAGCGGTGTCTCGGAGGTGGAGGAGGACGACTTCCCCACCGGATACGCGCGGTTGAAGGGCGTGCTCGCCGCCGCGCGGGACATGCCGCTGGGGCCCAATGTGCTGATCCACTATGTGAAGCCCGAGGACCGTAAGGGGATTTGCCACCAGCTCGCCAATGAGGACCGTCTCACGTGGGTGCAGGAGGAGCTGTGAATCCTCTGAACAGTCCGCTCGAAGTCGGCATGCGCGCCCTGGTCCTGCTCACGGCCAGGTTCCCCGAGCCGCTGGACCTGGCCGAGCTGGTGTACCTGGATCACGTCATGCTGCACAGCGGTGAGCTGAACGGTCCGCCCAGTCTCCATCCCACGCTGCCGGCGGGGCCGGGCGAGCTGGCGATGCGGCGTCATCTGATCGAGCAGGGCCTGCGCGTGTTGATGCGGGCCGGGCTGGCCGACGTGGAGGCTGGTGAGGAAGGACTGCTGTATCGGGCGAGCGAGGAGGGGCCTGGTTTCGTCGACCTCCTTGAAGCTCCTTACGTCGCCGCTCTTAGGGACCGGGCCGCGTGGGTAATCGCCGCCCGGTCGTCCTCCGGACTGGATGTGCGTGCTGCGACGAGGGCCATCACCGACCGGTGGGTCCGAGATTTCGATTCACAACTGCCGCCTTCGGGAAGTGACCATGCCTAGCATCCGGCTCCTGCACCTGACGTTCGCCGGCTCCGGCCGGGAGCGGGCACAGGTCGTCTTCGGCGAGAAGCTGACTGTCATCTACGGCGCCTCGGACACCGGCAAGTCGTTCGTCACCGAGGCGATCGACTACATGCTGGGCGCGCGCAAGCTCGACCTCATCCCCGAGGCCGAGGGGTACTCGCAGATCCTCCTCGGCCTTGCTCTGCCCGACGGCAGTGTCATCACGCTCATGCGTGGCCCTCAGGCAAGCCGGATCCATGTCTTCGACGAGGATGTTCGGGACTTGGTCTACCGGGCACCGGACCTCGAGCTGAGTGTGAGCGCCAGGGGCTCGAAGAACATTTCCCGTTATCTGCTGGAGAAGCTCGGGCTCGAGGGCACGCTGATCGCGACGAACGACACCGGCGGCACCAAGCTGGTGGGGTTCCGTGATTTGTTGCACCTGTGTCTCATCAGCGAGACGCGGATGGTGTCGAAGGTTCCGCCGGTCCTGCGCTCCACCGGCACCAGCGGGCAGACCGCCCTCAGATCGGTTCTGAAGCTGCTTCTGACCGGCCAGGGAGAGCCGGTGACCGACGCCCGGCCGAACGCTGCCCAGCGGCGGCTGCAGAAGGGCAAGATCGGGCTGCTGGACGAACTGATCCTCGACCTGCAGCGCCAGCTCGATCCAGACGGCGGCAACGAGGGCGAGCTTGCAGCGCAGCTGCACCGGTTGCTCGCCCACCAGGACACCGTCGCGAGTTCCTTGCGCGAGATCACCCTGCGGCACGCGGCCGCCGCGGGGCGCCGGGCGGACGTTGCCATCGCGCTCGGCCAGTATGACCAGCGCCTGGCGGAGATCGACGACCTTCTCGGACGGTTCGGGCTCCTGCGCAGCCAGTACGAGTCCGACCTTGCTCGCCTGGCCATGGTCAGTGAGGCAGGCAACCTCCTGGGGTACTTCCGCACCGGGGCGTGTGTCTTCTGCGGTGCCGATCCAGAGCACCAGACGGCAGAGCACGATCAGGAGACGACCGCCCTGCACGCCGCGGTCGCAGCCGAGAACGGCAAAACCCGTCATCTGCTGTCCGACCTGCGACTGACCATCGACGATCTCCAGGGCCAGCGCGAGGACGTCGCCGGACAGCGCGAGACCTGCGCCACGCAGGCCGAGCAAGCCGATCTCGAGATCGCCCGCATCACAGAAGAACTGCTCCCCGTCGAGCACCTGGCCTCGGAAGCGATGGCCGCTCGTTCCCGAGTCGAGAAGGAACTCGGCCTCCACCAGCGGATCCTAGAGCTTCAGGAAGTCCGCGACCAGCTGGTCGCGGACGGTGCTGTGCCCGGCGGGCGCCCTACAGGCAGCATCCCCGCCGGCGCCGTCGCGGCGTTCGACCGCGCCATCGAGCGGGCCCTTCAGGCCTGGCACGTCCAAATGCGCAGCGTGTCCTACGACCAGTACACCGCGGAACTGTTCGTGGGCGACCGTGGCCGCGCCGGCCACGGCAAGGGCATGCGGGCGGTTCTCCACGCCGCATTCGCCGTCGGTCTGGCCGACTACTGCCTTGGCGAGGAGCACCTCCATCCCGGGTTCGTTATCCTCGATTCCCCTCTGGTCACCTACCGGCAGCCCGTCGCCGCGCGGCGTACCGACGACGAGAACTTGCCCGACAGCGTCAGCGACTACTTCTACCGCGACCTGCTCCACCGATTCACCGGCCAGGCGATCGTCGTGGAGAACACCGACCCGCCCACCGACATCGCCCAGGAGGCGCAGGTGTACATGTTCAGCCGAGACCCCGATGACCACCGCTTCGGGTTCTTCCCCGTCGGGGCAGCGGCTGAGAGCGATGACGTGAACGAGAGCTGAGCCGACCCGCCCGGTCGGTGGCGCCAGAGCCTGTGCGGTGATAGCCCACCGTGGGTGGCCAACCCGGGCGCCCTGACCAGCGAGGCAATTAAATCGCCGTCCGGGGCGCCGCAGCCACTCCGGCGGATAGTTCTTCATGACCACGAGATGTCCGTCCTCAGGATCCAGTGTCTCGTGTGTTCAACATCAGGGGTCAAGGGCCTTAGGGACCCTCGCCCCAAAAGGGAGTCATAGCTGGTTCTGCGGTGACGTCCCATCGGGATGCGTGTTGATCCATGCCAGTCCGCCAAGGTCGAGTTGGTGTCGGGCGCGGGTCACGGCGACGTAGGCGAGTCGGGCTTCGGCTTCGTCGATGCGGCCCGGGATGGGCTCACCGTTCCTGTCTTTCTCCTCGCTGTCGCGGGGCGGAGTAAAGTCGTCGGCGATCTTGACCCTGCTCCATTCTCGGCCCTTGGCCTTGTGCGCGGTCGAGACGGTGACGTGGGCGGTGTTTTCACTGTCGAGGCGGTGGACGGCGTTGAGGATGGCGCCGGTTCCGTGGGCGTCGACGAGATCGACGAGTGGCTGAAGGTCTCCGCCGGCAGGGTCGTTTGCTGCATAGTCCTGCAGGTCGCCCCAGGTGGGGAAGAGGAGCAGCTCTGGGTGGGAGGTGCGTCGGCCGTCTTTGAGGTCATCGGCCGCACGGGCCAGCGCTCTCAGGGATGCGCCTCCCCCGGTCAGGGCTACGCGGTGTCCTGCCTCGAGTAGTTGCATGACTTCGCGCATGGCGCCGACGTTGGTGCGGCAGAGGATGGCGTCCGGGTGTTCAACCGTTCCCAGGCCGGTGGGGATCGCCTCGGTGCCTGCCAGGCGCAGGGGCGCGTCGGCGATGCGGAGCCAGCGGTTGGCTTCGGTAGCGAGCATGGGGCCGAAGCGGAAGGACTTGGACAGCGTGAGAGTCGTGCCCTGGAAGGCGGTCATGACATCGCGGGCGCCTCGCCACTGATAGATGGCCTGGGCTGAGTCTCCGACCATGACGAGCTGGGCGTGGTCTCGTTGGGCGTTGAACACTTGCTCGACGACAGGGTTGGTGTCCTGGGCTTCGTCGAGGAGGAGAAAGTCCGCGGAGATCTTCGGATCGGTCAGTGCCCAGATTTTGAGGTAGTGGTCGTGATCGAAGCGGGCAGCGCCAGCATCGGGGTTCTGGAGGTCAGCCCATGCCTTGCGGGCGAAAGGCATGACAGTGGCGACCAACTGGCTGTGATAGTTGGCGCCTTCGAGGCTCCGCAGTCTGGGAACGTGGTGGTCTGTGAGGGCTGGGTCCGCGGAGTGGCAGAAGCGGGTGACGGTACGCAGGGTCGCGTAGGACAGGACGCGGGGTGAGAGGTTCCTGTCCCCGATACGGATGGTTTTTGTGATGCCAAGGTCGTGCCCGGTTTTCCAGCTGGGCTGGCGGGGCCCGTTGAGGCGGGTGCGGTAGCGGTGACCGATCGCGGCGTAAGCAAGGGCGTGGGCGGTCCTGCAGGTGACCGTTGCGGGGAAGCGCGCGGCAGCGTCCTGGGCGATGGCCTTGTTGTAAGCGAGATAGCGGCCGGTGCGGTGGGTGCGGTGGGCCAAGAGTGCCAGGGTGCTGGTCTTGCCGGTGCCTGCGCCTGCTTGGAGAGCGAGGTGGTCGCCAGCGTGAAACCTGTCAGCTGCAGAGGTCTGTTCGTCTGTGAGGGTCAGCACCGGGGAGGCTCCGTGGGTCGGTGGTGTGTGGTGGAACGCGGCACGCTGGGCAGAGTCGCATGCGGTGGTGGTGCTTGTGGGCGGGGCAGGCGGGGATGGATGTGCTGGCGGTGCAGGACGGGGTCGAAGGGCTCCCATTCGGCGAGGCTGAGGTCGACTGCCGTTGAGGTGGCGTGGTCAGGGCAGTGCTGGTGGAGCCATCGCAGTTGCTCCGTGTAGGGCAGGTGGGTGAGGTCGTAGACGGCCATCAGGCTCGCCGGGGAAAAGGGGTGCAGTTCTGGGATTGGTCCAGGGCGAAGTGTCCAGGTTCCGCTGGGGGTGCTGGGGTCGAGGACCGGGCGGGTGCAGCGATGGCGTTGTCGGGTCTGTGAAACGCATCGGATGGTGTCGATCGGGTGCGGGGCGAGATAGCGGGAGCACAGAAGACGGACGACGGGCTTTGCATGCCCGCAGGGGGCGGTGGGCGATGATGGGGACGAGGCGGCCGGGGGCGTGAAGGCGCCATTGTTGATCAGGCGTCGGGTGTGCAGGGCCAGGTGGCGGCGCAGCGTGGTGATCTGTGGGGTGAGGGCTGCGGGGGCGGGGCGTCCGGGGCACAGGGCGGTGTGCGGGATTCGGCACCAGGGAGTGCCGTCGTGGGAGGGGTGAGCGGTGCCCGAGCTGACGTGCCAGCGGGCGGTGACCGGGATGGCCGCGGCGGGGACCTCCTGGGGGTGGAGGGGGACAACGCGGACGCCGTGGGCAGCGTCCGCCCGTGGGTACCGGTCGATGCTGTTCCCGCAGTCGCGGCAGTGTCCGAGCTGCGCATTGCGGACAAGACGGGTGGGGCTGTCGTGGGTGACGCGCAGGGCGCGGGAGCATGAGGGGCGGACGGGGGCGCCGTCCCATCTGCGGCCGGATGAGGCCGTGGCGGAGCACATGGCCGCGAAGGTGCCAAAGGACACGCCCGGACTGCGGGGAACGTGCCGGAGTGTCCCGCGAACGGCCCAACATTACGGAACGCACGTGCGATTCATCGCACGTGCGTTCCACCTGCGGACTGGATCGGGTGATCTCTCCGCGATGGGACCTGGACGTCAGGCGGTGGGGTCGACCGGCGGCTCGTGGCCTTCGCAGAGGCGGGCGATGAGGTGGTCGACGGGGACGCCGAAGGCGTGGGCGATGGCGTGCCAGGTCTTGAGCGATCCGACGGTTCGGCCCTGCTCAATTTCGATGAGAGTGCGCCTGGCCAGGCCGGTACGGTCGGCGAGTTCGTCGTAGGTCCAGCCGCGCTCGCTCCTCAGCCGGGCCAGCTCCAGGCGGAGGGCGGTGAGGTTCGGGTCGGGCGGGAAGCTTGTCACTCCACCATCCGAAGGTGCAGACACCTGCCCTGTCAGTGCAGACTTCTGCCCTATTTCCGCAGGTCACCACACCGCACCGTAGTGCAGAGGTCTGCACTACGGTGCGTTCACCCGTCTCGCCCTGGCGGGAGGTACGGACTCATTGGCAATACGGCGAGGAAGACGGAGGAGGACGCGCCCCATGAGGCAGTGCACGATGCAGCCAGTGCAACGCACCTGGATGGTGGAGCTACGCCCCGAGCGCGGCGGTGCCGTGCTCGTCTGCTCGAGGTGCCCTTCATCTGGCACCGCGCCCGTTCGTTCCTCGGCGCAGGAGGTGATGGCGCATCTGGCCCAGCACGCGCGCCGCGACGCGTTGCCCGCCCATTTGCGCACCTGTCAGTGCCACGCGCGCGGCTGCAGGTGGCACCCGAGGCATCGCGGCTGCGCCGGGGGCATCCTGCTCGTCCTGGCCTGGGAGCGCGGCGGCCGTCAGTGGCGCCTCGCCGATACCTGTGCCGCATGCGCGGGGGCCACCGAACACGCGGCGGTCGTTCCGGACAATGCACCGCACAGCGCGCCCTCCGCCTTCCCGTCCCGGCGCCGCCGGCCGAACGGTCTTGCTGAAGAGGTTCGAGTGCGCGAGATGCTCAGCTACCTCTCTGTCGTCCTTCCCTCAGGAGCGTCCGCGGCTGCCCGCTTGCTCGCGTTGCAGTGCGCTCTGCGCTCGACCTGCAGCGGCGACGTACGCATCCCCACCGGCCTGGTGCGCGGTATGCGGCTGGGTTCGGATGCCGCCCCTCATCAAGCGCTGGAATCGGCAGGTTGGCTGTGCCTCCAGGCCGTACAGCCAGAGCGGCGGCAGCGGGGATTTGCCGCGCAGCTGCTGGGTCCCACCGTGCGTACGCAGGCGCCCGGACGGCACAGCCGGGCCCGGGCAGCCGACTGGGCTCTGCGTGTATGCGCAGGGCGTCAGCTCCGCCTGCTCGGCACGGCCCCCAGGCTGCTCGCGCTGGTGCTCGGCGCGCATCTCACCGTCGACTCTGCTGACGCCGCCGTGGATCAAGACATGCTCGGCCGCCTGTCCGGTCTTGCCCTGCCTCAACTGCACAATTTTCTTGACCTGTTGGTCGACACGAGGTTCTTGCGGTCATGGACGTTCGAGGCTGTCTCCGGAGACGTGCGGTGGGCGCTCTCTTCGTCGCCTGCCCCACTCGCCCGATGACGAGTCGCGACAGGGCAGTGACTCGATCTCTCGGGGGTGTGGCTTCGAACGTAAGAGTTCTTCGATGGGGGTGGACGAGCACTTGGAATCGCTTGGCTGCATAGAGAGCGTGAGATTGCAGCGATCGTGTCCGTGGAGTGTCGGAGGCAGGCCGTGTTCCAGGACGGACGAGGGCACGATGCCCTGAATGCTGTCGGGCTGCACCAACGCGAGGACCAGCATCTCGGATCGGTCGTTTGCACCGGTACCGCGACGGGCAGCACGGCTGTCTGGATCGCATTGTCTGCCGCTCCGGCGCGGTGGTCGTTGTGCTATTGGTCTGGCTGTCCATTGTCTGCGGCGCGTCGCAGACAGTACGACGTGATGCCAGGGAGGCGTCATGGCACGAGAGTTGCGGGTCCTTCACTTTGACACCAACGGGGTGCGCCGGACCCTGCCGGCGGACCGGTTGGCAGGGGCATCTCTGGCGGAGCGGGGTGAAGTGTGGAAGCCAACGCGGCATCCCTCACAGCGCAGCATTGTCACCTGGTGGTGGGCTGCGACCAACCGACGGCTAGTGGGGTGTCGTTCGCTGGATCGGCTGTCGACTGCGATGTTGTTGGACTTCCATCCCGGTGTGGTCGACTTCGGCGCTTGGTCGGCGCAGCTGGTCTGGCGGGAGCGGGGGCGTGAGCGGCGGCTGGTGCCGGACTTCTTCGTGCGCACCGCTTCCGGGTCGACGGTGATGGTGGTCGCCCGGCCGGCGAAGGAGCCGGGCGAGAGGTTCGAGCGGCAGATGTCCGTGTGTCGCGAGGCGTGCGGACAGGCCGGCTGGCAACTGGCGACGCCGCAGTTGCCGAACAGGACGGCGCTGGCGAATCTGCGGTGGGTGTCGCGGCGGCGGCATCCGCGCTTCCATTGTCCGGACGTGGAGTCCGCGCTGGCCGACACGTTCGCGGAGCCGCGGCCGCTGGCGGAGGGTGTCAAGGGGTGCGGGGTGCCGCGCTCGCTGGCCTTGCCCCGCTTGTACCACATGCTGTGGAGCCGGCGCTTGGGCGTGGACTGGGCTGTCCCCTTGGGCCCTGGTTCACTGGTGGCGCCGATGGCTGTGGGCGAACCGCAGGCAATGGGCCGCCCGTTCGCAGAAGAGCAGCCGTGAACCGGCCGGGGCCGGCCCCCATGGCGGAGCGGGCGTCACTGAAGGTGCGCAGCGCGCCGCGCGGGGTGTTGGCGCGCGGGGACGAGGTGCGGTGGCGCGGCAGCCGGTATCACGTGGCCGGTCTCGACGGAATGACGGTGGTGCTGGACCCGGTGGTCGACAGCGGGGTGCCGGCCGCCGTGCTGTTGTCGGTGCTGGCGGCGGCGGACGACTTTGCTGTGCTCGATGCGGCCGGGCATCCCTTGATCCAGTCGGAGATGCCCGACTTCGCTGAACTGGAGGGCGTTCCGACCCATGCCGCGGTGGCGGCACGGCGGTGGCAGCGCGCGGTGATTGAGGTGCAGACCGGGCTGCCGCTTGGGGCGGCGCCGGGTGCGCGGCCGCGGCCGGCATTCGATCCGGCGACGACAACGTTCATTCAGCGGTACCAGGCCAAGGCGGCCGAGATGAGCGCGGTACTGGGCGGATCGGTGTCCTGGCAGACGGTGCAGGCCAAGCGGCTCGCCTACTACAAGCGGCGCAGCGTGGTCGATCTCGTGGACGGGCGGAGTACGAAGCGGCGGCGGCTGTACGGGGCGACCGACGCGCTCGTGGTCGAGCAGCTTCTGGTGCTGGTCGACCGCCAGCGCCAACGGGTGGATGCGCCGTCGGACGCGCGGAAGTTGTTCAAGTCGCTGCGGAGGGTGGTGCGTGCCGCGCACGGGGAGAACGTCAAGGTCCCGAAAGAGCCGACCTTGTACAAGCTGCTGGGACGGCTGGGCATCGATCCCAGGGACTGGGACTCTGCGCGGGGTGGGCGTCCGGCGGGAACGCGGGTGGGGCCGCCGTTTTCGGTGACGAAGGCGACAATGCCGGGCGAGCTGGTCCAGATCGACTCGACCGATCTGGATGTGTGGGTGCTGGGGGACGACGGCCAGCCCGCTCGGGTTGAGCTGACACTTGCGATCTGCGTAGCGACACGCAGCATCATCGCCGCGGTGCTGCGGCCCAAGCAGCCTGGTCGACGGGGCAGGCAGCGAACGGTCGGCCAGGGCGGCCTGGTGTCGGCGCCACGTGCCAAGGGGCGGGCGACGAAAGCGGTGGACGCCTGCGAGTTGCTGGCGCAGGCGTTGGTCCCGGCTCCGATGCGGCCCGGGTATGACGCGGCCGTCCACGCCAGTTCCTCAGACCTGCCGTATGAGGAACTGGTGGCCGTCGACCCCCGGTTCGCGCATGCTGCGGCGCGGCCGGTGATCATTCCCGACTTGGTCATCATCGACCACGGAACGGTGTTCGCGGGGCGGACGTTCTTCGATGCCTGCGAGTACCTGGGTATCTCGGTGCGGACTGCTCGCAAGCGCACCGGCCAGGACAAGGCTGTCGTCGAACGGAGCTTCGGGTCGATCAAGTCGAAGTTCAGCCAGCACGTGAACAGCTACACCGGCCGGGATCCTGTTCGGGTGCGGCGGACCGTGGACGGCGAGCAGTTGTGGACGCTTGCCGAGCTCGACGATCTGCTCCAGCAGTGGATCGCCCTGGAGTGGCAGAACACACCTCATCCGGAGCTCGCCGACCCTTACGACGCCTACCTGCCCCATTTGACGCCGAACCAGATGTACGCGGCGTGCGTGGCGGTGGAGGGCTATCTACCGGTCCCGCTGACCCGTGAGGATTATCTGCGGCTGCTTCCGACCGCTTGGGTCGGGGTAAGTGAGCAGGGCATCCGCCTGTACAACCGCACCTATGACCATCCCTCCCGGGATCCGCGCGAAGGGCTGAATCCCTACCGGCGTGTGCGATCGGACCTGCGTGGTAAGAGGAAGGGGCGTTGGGAGGTCCGGTACTCCCCCAACGACCTGTCCCGGGTGTGGCTGCGTGATCACAGCACCAACCGGTGGGTGGAGGCCACATGGGTGCACAGTCCTGTGGTCGGGGCGCCGTTCACACAGTTTCTGTGGGACATCGCCGTCTCCCAGCATCTGGAGCGCGGCGGGCGCACCGAGGACGAGGAGGCGATCGCCCACGCTCTCGCCGAGTTGCTGGAGCGGGCCGAACGGGGGCCCGAGCAGGCCAGGCGGGTGCTGGTGCCGGACGGCTACACGCCGCTGCCCGAACCGGCTCCACGCCGGGAATTCGACCCGTACGCGGGGCGCGGTCCCATCGACTGGTCGAAGGTTCCCGGGGCCGTCCCGGACCCGGACGGCGATCCTCTCGGTCTGGACGACACCGGTCTGTACGGCGGGATGAAAGGCGACGAGGGGCCGGCGGAGATCGACTGGGAGCAGGATGCGATGGCGCCGGATCCCGCACTCGACGCCTGGGCACGTGCTGGCGGGGCGGGAGGCAACGTGGAGAGTCTCAAAGAGCGCTACCAGGAGATCTTCGCCGAGTTCGATCAGGCGCAGGATGGCGTCGCCGACGACGTGGCGGAAGGGACATGACACGGATGAACAAGAGAACGCCGTGAAGATGGAGCTGACGTTCGAGGAAGAACGGCTGCTGCGCGACACCAGCGCGGCCGGGCCGTTGCTGCTGGCTCCGCCGACACCGTCGTGGCCGCAGGACTGTCATGCGTGGAAGGCGCTCGCCCAGTCGGCGCTGCACGCCCCGAAGCTGGAGGACAGCGCCCCTGAAGGGTCCAAGGTCGGCAGTCTGGACCCGCGGCTGCTGTTCCACGGCCATCTACGCACGGTCAGCACCCCCGCGATTACCAAGGCGAAGCGGCTGGTGGCCGAGCAGATCATGGCCAACCAACAGCGCCGGCACGGCAAGGCCGGAATCATCCTGGACGGGCCGCGCGGGACGGGTAAGAGCACGCTGCTGCAGGCGATCGGAGTGCACTGGGAGCGACGGCTGTCGTCGCTGTACGGGCCGGACGAGAACCGGATTCCGGTCATCGCATTGACCGTGCCCCCGCCGACACGCGGCAGCATGCGCAACTGGCCTGGCGCGTTCGCACGGTTCCTGGGCCAGGAGCGGGAGAGCGGGGATCCCACCGAGTCGGTGATCCGGGCCATGCGCAACGCGCGGACGCTCCTGGTCCTCATCGACGGCATCGAGCGGTTGCGTACAGCCGCGGACGCGGAGCTGGCTTTCCAGTACCTGGATGTGATCAGCGAGGAGACCGGGGCAACGTTCGTCTACTGCGGGCGTGGTGCCCAGTTCATCGTCGACCCCCTCACACGGGACAACGACACCAAGCTGGACGACACAGAGCAACTGCGGGGCGACCACATGGTGCTGCGTACGAGCAGGATGGGATTCAGCCCGGAGGAGTCGATCGTCTTCGCGCGGGTCATCGACCTGTTCGATGCGGAGTTGGTGCTGTACCGGCACCAGAAGCATGATCTGCGGGAGGTGGCCGAGTATCTGCACACGCGTAGCCGCGGCTACATGCGGTCGCTGTCCCAGATGATCTGCCAGGCCGCGCAGATCGCGATCCGCTCGGGCGAGGAGCGCATCACGCAGGAGGTGCTGGAGAGGGTGTCGCTCGGCCGTGTCGTGAATCTGTGACCGGCAAGCCGAGCGGGCAGGGTGCGGCGGTTTCTGGTATTGGCCCGGTGCCCTCTCGCACGGCCCGTAGCGTCACGCCGGCGGCGGGCCGGGGCGTCTGCGGGCGCGGAGGGCGGGGTTCCAGACCATGCTCAGTGTTTCGAGGGCGCGGCGTTGTTCCGGGGTGAGGGCTTCCGGGTGCTTGCGGCACTGGTGGATCCATTGCCCCAGAGCGAAGGCGGGGACGTCCGTATAGCTGGGCGGAGCGGGTTCCCTGTGGCGGCGGGGGACGTCGAGATGGCCTTCGCGGTTGAGGAACTCCGCGGCGTGTGCGAGGCCCGCGTAGAAGGCGTGGTGTTGGGGGTCGTAGGCGCGGTTGTAGTGCATGACGTAACACAGGGGTGGGATGCCCAGGCCGATCAGCAGTTCCTGTTGGCGGGGCTGAAGTTGGAAGAACGTCACCCGCTGGGCGAAAGTCCAGTTCACGATGGGGCGGTGCTCTTGTCCAGGGGCGGTGGAGGGTATCGCGGGCCTCCAGCCGGTGGTGGTGACGAGCGTTCTGGCGCGGATATAGCGGCGGCGCCAGTCCGTCCAGGGCCGATCCCAGTCCGGGTCGATCGCATCGAGCGCCTGACGGTGCTCGGGCGGGAGCCGTCCGGTCTTGGCTTTGTGGCGCTGGGTGGCCAGCCAGGAGCCGACCGGATGGCCGCCCCTCTTCTTCTTGACGGGAACGCAGAGGTCGCCGGATTCGGCCGCCCAGGCTCGGGCGTGTTCGAGCATGGAATCAAAACTGCGGGTCGGGGTCGCCCACACCATGCCCAGTGCGTCCAAGGCGTGTTTGTGCTGGGCGGGCAGGCGGCCCAGGAGGTGGCGCAGCCGGAGGTTGGTCACGCACTCACCCAGGGCGAAGCCGTCGGGGTCGGTGTAGTGCGCGGGAACGTCTAGGTGTCCGAAGGAGGTGCGGTAGCGGTGGGCGGAGGTACGGGATTCCTCCCAGGTGCCGGTGGCCGGCACGGTGATCTCCAGGCCAAGGGCGCGGGCAAGTTGCGCTGCCTGTTCGGGACGGGCGTAGTAGGTGGCGCGGGCGGGTGCCGTGCGGCTTTCCCTGCGGGCCGGCAGGGCGATGCGGTCCATGAAGGAGCTGTCGTGGGCACGCAGGGCCTGCAGGAGGGTGAGGAGGTTCGCGAAGGCGGAATCTTTCAGCAGGTTGCTGGGGTCCAGACCGTGGCGGAGGTAGACGGGGATGACCAGGGTGGTCTTCTTGCCCGCGCCAGGTGGCTGGCGCAGGCCGCGGCCAATGGCCTGGATAGCATCGATGATGCTGTAGCGGGGAGCTGTGAAGACGACGGAGTCGACGTCGGGCATGTCGACTCCCTCGTTCAGGACCCGCACGTTGGACAGCACCGCGCACCCGCGGTCGGGGTCGGCGAAGTCCTCCAGCAGGTCCCGGCGCCGGTCGCCGGGCTGTTCGCCATGGATGACCCGGGACCACAGGCCCTCGATATACAGCTGCTCGCCAGCTTCCTGCGCGGTGGTCGGCAGGGACTCGGCGAAGGCTTGCGCGAGAGCGATGCGGTTGTGGAAGACCAGGGCGCGGCGCAGCCCGTGTTCGACGATCGCGCGCAGGACCGCGACCTGGATCGCACCGTTGCGCACGCCGTCGTGGTGGGCGGTGTTGGCGGGGCGGCGGTCGGCGAGGATGTCGTGCAGGTCGGCGTCGTCCACGACGGGCATCACGACCTGGTAGTCGGCGAGGAGGCCCCGCTCGATGGCCTCGGCCATACCCAGCTCGAACACGGTCGGGCCGAAGATCTCACGGTGGTCCATCGTGGCGAGGGGGGCGCGCTCCATGAGCGGGTGAAGCCCGGTGGGGGCCGACGCGCCCCAGACCCGGGGCGTCGCGGTCATGTAGAGACGGATCTTGGCGGGGACGGCGGCGTCGTCGTGGATGGTTCCCCAGCCGTCTCCGAACGCGGAGCACGTGCGGTGGGCCTCGTCGATGATCACAAGATCCCAGGGCGGCAGCCCGTGCAGCTGGGCGTCGCGGATGTGGTGCAGGGAGCCGTAGGTCGAGAACACGGTGACCGGGCCGGCCATGCGGGCGGTACGGGCGACGGTCCGAGGCCCGGTCCGGGGGCCGCGGCACAGCACCGCCTCCGCTCGGGTCAGGCCGCTCTCTTTCTGGCCGAGGGAGCAAACGGCGAGCACCGGCCCCCTCCGGCCTGCCTCACGCCAGCGCCGGACGGTCTGGGCCACCAGAGCCTTGGTCGGCATCAGCACCAGCACCGTGCCCTGCGGTGCCAGCCGCTGCGCGGCTTGCTGGGCGACCAGCGTCTTGCCCGTGCCGCACGCCGAGACGACCGTCATACGTTTCTCACCGGCTGCCACTGCGGCCTGAATCGCGGCCAGGGCCGCGACCTGGTGCTCCCGCAATTCCATGGGCGTCTCCCCCTCTCGGGGCGGCGCCCCTGCATCGGATCGCGCGGAATGTACTGGCCGACCGGAGGAGCGTCGAAGATTTTCGGCCAAAGACACGGCCCGCGCCGACAAGGGTGGGGACCGCCGGCCCACACCGGGACGGCCGCCGGACGTACACGGGCTTGACCGTATCCGGTGTGAAAATCCGATGCCGTGCCGGAGGAGGGCGTCACCCCTGACCCAAGGGTGGCCAGTGAAAGGGGTACGTGAGAGTGGTTCGTACGGGAGGCGCCGTGGCCGGCCGGCCACGGCGGAAAAAACCCTGGCCTCCGGCACAGCGGCTGGCGCTGTCGGTGCGGTTCATCGGCGGGGAGTCGACCGGCTCCTACATCCGACGCCTGGCGGATGCCAACGGCATCCCCGACCAGGAGTTCTGGCCCATGTTCGGCACCCCACTACGCAAGGACGGCATACCGGACGATCCGCGCTACCGCGACGGGTATCTCAATGCGGCCGCGCTGGACCGGCTCGCCGTGATGACGGGCCGCTCCGTCGGCGAGCTGCAGTCCGCTCTGCCGAACCTGCGCACGAAACGACTGCTGACCGCGGCGGGCGGACCGGCGTGGGACTGGCCCTGGAACACCCGCGGCTGCTTCCTGGTGAGGATGTGCGAGGTATGCGCCCGCATCAAGGGCACGGCGTGGGATTCCTACCTGGCCGCCGACGCGACGTGGCAGGTCTGCGCCGCGCACGGGCGGTGGCTGGACAACCGGCGCGAACCCGGAACCACGGCCATCGCGATGACAGCCGTGCCCGAGGTCGCCGACGCCCACCGTCTACGGGTACTGCTGGAGCGCCGGTTGGGCGCGGGCGGGCGGGCGATATTCGCCGACGCCTACGCCATCGCATCGTGCTGGTGGAACATCCCCGTGCTCAACGCTCCGGTGTGGCGCACCCGCAGACGGGCGCTGGGCAGCGCGGGCCGGGACGAACTGCGCGTCGCGCCGCTGGTGTTCTACCCGGAGGCCGTACACCTCGCGTACTGTCTGGCCGCGCGGGAGCGGCAGCGGCAGCGCCGCACCCTCACCGAGGAAGCGGACCGGGCCTGGCTGGAGAATGTAGGGGCGCTGCTGAAGGAGTGGGGCATCCCTGTGGCGGAGGGCCTGGCCGTGGTCGAGAAGTGGATGGTGCGTCACCCCCCGGTGTGTCCCGGGCCTGCGGGCCGGGCCGTGCTTGAGGAGACGGTGACCGACGCGGAGCGGCCGGCCCGCGGCCGCTACCGGCGTCTGTCTCTGCACGCCCCGCACACCGCCCCTGTGACCGGTGCGGACGCAACGTTCGTGGACCGCTCCTGTCTGCGCTGGCGGCTGGGCGACCTGATCACCACTCAGCTGCAGCCGGCGCCACGCGGCTGGTCTTTGGGCGGCCGTGCGTGACCACTCCCCGCGTCCGCCCGGAGGGTGGTTCACCGCACGGCTTCGGCGAAGCCGTAGTAGCCGAGCACGTCACGCAGGTGCTCATGAGTCACGCTGTGCAGGCGGACTGCCCAGCTGCGGGCGGTTTCCTCGTCGGGCAGTCCACCGATCGAGAAATGGACGGGCCCGGTACTCCCCCACGCCGCCTCGCCCGTGCGGACTGCTTTGTCGATCATGGCCTGCAGGATAGAGGCGGGTCCGTGCCGCACGACTACCAGTTTGGTGGTGGAGGTGTCGACCCGGGCGCTCCATCCATCGGCACGCTCCAGGACGTGCGCGAGTGGGGTTTTGTCCCGGCGAGCCTTCCTGTAGGCGGCGGCCAACGCGTGGGGGCGGCCGGTGAGGTCTGCGACAGCATCCTGCCAGCTGGCTCCTGCAGTGCGGCTCCGCGCCTGTGAGGAACGGGACTCGCCGGGATCCTGGCCGAACTCGGCTGCGCGGCGGGCCAGTTCCCGAATCGCGTTCAGAGCGCGGCGTTCGTCGGGAGGCAGGGTCGCCAGGGTATCGAGGTGCTCGTGGAACCAGGCTCCCAACGGGAAGGAGCCGGCGGGACCGCTCGTACTTCCCCTCCACGTGACCTGGTGGCCCGCGGGGATGTTCAGGTGACCTTGCTCTGCCAGGAAACGGGCCGCGTAAGACAGCCCCAGACCGAAACGGCTCCTCCTGCTGGCACTCTCGCCAGGCAGCAGGATCTCGGTGTCGGGTTGCGCTCCGATCTGCAGCAGGAGGTCCTGCTGCTCGGGCGTCAGGCGGAAGAACTCTCTCTCTTGGTTCCCCAGCCAGCGGGCGGCAGCAAGGCCGTGCCGGGAAGGTGTACGCGTGGCCAGGTTCCAGATCTGGCCCCGGCCGCGGTAGAGCGACTTGGCCAGGGCGTAGTAGGACTGCCAGGCGGGCGCCCAGGGCGGGTTCCACCACCGGTCGATCCGGTCCAGGGCCCTTTGCACCTCGACGTCCAGGCTCCCGGAGCCGGTGCGGGTGCGGCACGTGCCCAGCCATTTACCCAACGCGTATCCGCCGACCACAGTGGTGGTGGGGACGGCGAGGTGGCCGTGGGTACGGGCGAACAGGCGGGCGTGGTCGAGCATGCCCTGGACGAGGGTGGGCGGCGTCCAGCTCATGCCAAAGCGTTCCAGTGCGGTGCGGCGCTCGGTGGGCAGGGCACCCAGCAGGTGGTGAAGCCGCTGGCCGGCAGTCCATTGGCCCAGGCCGAAACCGTCCTCGTCGGTGTACTCGAAGGGGACGTTCAGGTGGCCGAAGGAGCGATGGTAATCGGTGGCGGAGCGCAGCCCCTCGGTCCAGGACCCGGCGGCGGGGACGAGTACCTTCAGGCCCAGGACACGGGCGAGTTGGGTAGCGCGTTCGGGGTCGCTGTAGAGCAGGTCGCGGGTGATCACGGTGTTGTGACGGGTCGGCGGGGGCAGGGTGACGCGGTCCATGAACGACTCGTCATGTGAGCGCAGCGCCTGCAGGATCGCGATCAGGGCAGCGAAGTCGGAGCTTTCGAGGATGTCGGCGCCGTCACCGGTCTCGGGCAGATAGACGGGAATCAGCAAGGTGGTGCGCTTGCCTGCGCCCGGGGCCTGGCGCAGCCCCCGGGCGACTCCTTGGACGGCGTCGATGGTGCTGTAGCGGGGTGCGGCGAAAACGACAGCGTCCAGGTCGGGCAGGTCTACGCCCTCATTGAGGATGCGGGCGTTCGACAGGACCGCGACGTCCTGCCCGGGGTCGTCGAAAGCGGCGAGCAGGGACTGGGTCACGGTGTCGTCCTGCTCGCCGTAGACGGCGTGCGACCACAGGTGGTCGCGGCGCAGCGGATCGTGGACCTGGGCGGCGGTCTGCGGCAGGGTGCGGGCGAACCCGGTCGCGGCTTCGACACGGTTGTGAAAGGCCAGGATCCGTCGCAGCTTGTGTTCGTGGATGGCGCGCAAGACGGCGACCTGAACGGCAGAGTTGCGCAGGCCGTCGTGGTGCGCGGTGCGGGCGGGATGGGGATCATTGAGGATGCTAAGCAGATCCTGGTCCTGGTCGTCGACGACAACGACCAGGACCTGGTAATCGGCGACGATGCCGCGCTCGATGGCCTCGGCCAGGCCCAGGCGGTAGACGGTGGGGCCGAAGACCTCGTGGTGCTCCATCGTCGCCAAGGGCGGGCGGTCCTCGGTGTCGAGGAGGCCGGCGTCGGCGCGGGCGGCCCAGATCCTCGGCGTGGCAGTCATGTAGAGACGGGTGGCGGCGGGTATCAGGGTGTCGTCGTGGACGGTTCCCCAGCCCTCGCCGAACGCGGCGCAGGTGCGATGGGCCTCGTCGGCGATCAGCAGATCCCAGGCGCCCAGGCCGCTGGAGTGGGCGGCCGTCAGGTGGTGCAGGGAGGCGTAAGTCGCTAACACCACCGCCGGCCCGGGTGCCCCCGCCACCCGGGCCGCGATAGTGGCCGGGTCGCTGGTCATGGTCAGTTCCCGAGACGACAGGCCACTGTCGTCCTGGGACAGGGAGCACACGCCGATCAGCAGGCCGCGGTACCCGGCCTCGCGCCACTTGCGGGCGGTCTGCACCACCAGCGCCTTCGTCGGCACCAGCACCAACGTCGCGCCTCGGGGGGCGAGTTCGGCACAGGCACGCTGGGCGATGAGGGTCTTGCCGCTGCCGCTGGCGGCCACCACCGTCATCCGACGCCGCCCCTCCCCCGCAGCTGCCAGGATTGCGGCCAGGGCCTCTTGCTGGTGGGGACGTAACCGCATCGCGCTCCTTCACACGGGTGGCCGCGCCGTGCGAAGGCTGAGGTACCGCAGAGCGTGGCCGGGCAGGAAAAGGCTATATCCCACGGGACTGCGGCAGGTCGCCGGTCCGCGGACAGCACAGGGGGATTCGACCCTCGCTCCAAGAGGGACGGTCACGCGACCCGCCGCCTGAGCGAAACCCAAATCGGCTACCACCGTGCGGCACACCGGCCGCACGAGACTGCCTCTCATCTGCGCCGGACCCCCGGCTCCCCCGCCATGGCGCGGGAGACCACACCACTGCGACCGAGTTCAAGCAACGGCGCGATACCAGCCCGGCCAAGGAGCGATTCGCTGACCGGCTCTGACCGGCTCGGCCGCCGGGCGAGGCCCGACGGTGGTCGACGCGGCCAGTGCCGGCGAACACCCCGAAAGATCCGCATACCGACGACGCCGATCCCCAAGGCGCCCACGTCCCGGGCCGGCGAAGGGCTGCTGAACGTCCTCGCCCCAAGGCCAAAACGGTCCGTACCTCGGCGTCCACAACCACAGCGAGAACGGGCTCAGGCGGAGATGGAAGGTGGCTCCGAACTTCCCACCGACAACGCGCACGCTGCACACGCGCAGGAAGGCGTAGCTGCCGTAGCCAAGACGCTGCCAGGTGCTGACACCACGAGCCTGCCCGAACCGCTGAACGTCCCGTCGAGCAGGGGCTGTCCAGTCAACCCCATACCATCATCAAACACCACGTACGCTGCATGGGCCTACCTGCGTCATTGATGCGCTTTCCAAGCTCGTTATCTCTCTAGTTACGACATTGTTCGGCTAACTACAGCACCGCAGGTCAGATGCCTTACTTGCCAAGCGCGGTTGATCGAGACACGCACACCACCCCAGCTCAGCAGCAGGACCAAGATCTCCTCTACCAACTC
The DNA here is from genome assembly GCF_053591455.1 of Streptomyces sp. NPDC003016. Classification (NCBI taxonomy): domain Bacteria; kingdom Bacillati; phylum Actinomycetota; class Actinomycetes; order Kitasatosporales; family Streptomycetaceae; genus Streptomyces; species Streptomyces sp. NPDC003016. The sequence continues at coordinate 9,367 of NZ_JBSFTV010000040.1, read as the reverse complement.
TAAACACAGCACGTCAGAGCCATCTCGATGTCGTAACTAAAGAGAGGATCGACAGGCGGACTGGCTGTGCGGGGACCATCCCATCGCGCACCGGCGTGCGGTGATCCAGCGGTTCGCCAACGGCATCAACGCACAGAACCGGCGGGTACACCGGGCGTTCCTGTCCTCGGTACGCGCCCTCGGGGTCGGTGTCGACATCACCGGACTGCGCGGGGTCGAAGCCGTATGCATCGTCGGCTCACGCAGCTCACAGGTCGACATCGTCCAGAACATCGGACGCGCCCTGCGCCCCAACCCCGACGGCACGACCAAGACCGCCCGGATCATCATTCCCGTCTTCCTCGCCCCGGGCGAGGACCCCACGGACATGGTCGCCTCGGCCAGCTACCAGCCCCTCGTCGACATTCTCCAAGCCCTGCGCTCGCACTCGGAACGCATGGTCGACCAGCTCGCCTCCCGCGCCCTGACCCGCGGTGAGGAACGGCGGCGCATCCACGTACACCCCACCCCCGCGACCGGGTCGCAGAACGGGAACGACGGTGAGGAGAGTGGCGAGGCGCAGCAGGAGGTCGACCGGGTCACCTCGGTCGTGGTCAACTTCGCCTCCCCCCGCGACGCCGCCGACATCGCCGCCCTCACCCGCTGCCGCGTCATCCGCCCCGAATCCCTGGTCTGGCTGGAGGGCTACCAAGCCCTCATCCGCTGGCGTGCCGAGAACGAGATCACGGGCTTGTACGCCGTCCCCTACGACACCGAAACCACCGTCGGCGTCACGAAGGACTACCCCCTGGGCCGGTGGGTCCACCAGCAGCGCCGCGCCCAGCGCGCCGGCGAACTCGACCCCCACCGGAAAACGCTGCTGGACGAGGCCGGGATGGTGTGGGAGCCCGGCGACGAAGCCTGGGAGAACAAACTCGCCGCCTTCCGGGCCTACCGGCGAGCCACCGGGCACCTCGCACCCCGGCAAGACGCCCTCTGGGGCGAGAGCAAAGCCGAGGGCCTGGTGCCCATCGGGCAGCACCTCGCCAACCTCCGGCGCAAGGGGCAGAAGAACGGCCTGGGCAAGGACCCGGAGCGAGCGGCGGTCCGTGCCGAGCAGTTGACGGCGATCGACCCGGACTGGGACTGCCCGTGGCCACTCGACTGGCAACGCCACTACAAGGTGCTCGCGGACCTGGTCGACGCCGACGGCCACCTGCCCGACATCCAGCCCGGCGTCCTCTTCGAAGGCGACGACATCGGACGATGGCTGGAGCGGCAGACCCAGCCGAGCACCTGGGCGCAGCTGTCGACCGAGCAGCAGGAACGGTTGACCAAGCTGGGCATGAAGCCCGCTGAGGTGCCGTTTCCCGCCCCGGCGGCCACGCGTACGACGAGGGCGCAGCAGGCGTTCCAACGCGGCCTGACGGCCCTCACCCAGTGGGTAGAGCGAGAAGGCCCCGATCGGCCCGTACCTCGCGGCCACAGCGAAGAGATCACGGTCAACAGCGAGACCGAGCCGGTGACCGTGAAACTCGGTGTGTGGGTCTCGAACACCAAATCGAGGCGAGACAAACTCAGCGCCGACCAGCTCACCGCACTCGCGGTGCTGGGTATGGACTGGGCAGGGCCGGTGACGATCCCCCAGACCGCCCCGGACAGCCTCTGACCGCCTTCTTGCGACGTGACCGGACCCCGGACCTCTTGGAGGCCCGGGGTCCGGGGTTGTTACCGTGCACCGGCCTTTCCGGGCGGCGCGCTGTCTGAAGGGTGGTTGGGCAGGTGGTCGGAGCTTCAGCTCACGTCACGGGGGACCGCGGCCTGCGCGGCTCACAAGGTCCCTACGGCCGTGCTGACCAGACAAGCGCCTGGGCGACGATGACGCTCTCGCCGTTGAAGGTGACGGCGGGGCCTGCGTGCAGTTTGTAGCCAAGACCAATCATTTCGCTCACACGCTGGCAGAACGTGGCATCGTCCGGTCCGGTCAAGACTCGGTAAATAGGCAATCCGTCTGGTGGTGTGCTCATGAGAAGAAGAGTCGCAGACGCACCCGCCCACCAAGCGAGCATGTCCCTGGGCGGCAACCACCAGCACAGATAACTCACGGTAACGCACTGTCACGTTGGCTGGTGCGGTGGGATGATCTTCGGGTTGATGGTCGTGCCGTTCCCGCCCGGCCTGAGATAGAGGCCGGGCGGGAACGGAGCACCCCCTTCCAGGGGAGACGGCCGTAGCGCAGACCTCTGACAACGCCCTTGCGGAGCTGATCGGTGCGATCACCCCTGCGGGTGGTTTCCCGGCCGCCGGCGAACCAGATCACAGCATCGCGGCGTCACGCCGGGCATGAGCACTGATGCGCAGCACATCGCCGAGCCCTGCCTCGTGGTCCTGGACGTCACCGCCGCCGACCAGGACACCGCCCGCACGGTGATGGAGACCCTGCAACAGCACTGGGCCACCTCCGGCGTGACGCCAGTACAGCGCACCCCGGGCCAAGCCGGGGTAAAGGCCCGGGTGTACGCGGACACCCGTCGCCCCAACACCGGCGAACACCCAGCCCGATCGGGTCAGGGCGTATCACTGGACCAGTAGAAACGGCCCCACACCCCCGGCCCGGCCGCCCACGGCTCACCGGGACGCGGACCGCACAGGGCCCGGCCGCCGGGACCGAACTGCCCGAGCTCCCTCATCAAGGCCACGCCGGTGACGAGGTCCTCCGGCCGCCAGCCCCTCACGTCCAGCAACAGACCGTCCAGCAACCCACCGATCAGCGTGGCGTAGTCCTGACCCGGGAGCAGGCCCGGGTCAGGGGCGTGGCCGTAGCCCCGGCCACGCAGCAACTCCTCCCCCTGTCCACGCGTCCCAACCTCCGACGCCACGTTTCAAGGCGCGGCGGTGGGCATCTGGCTGAAGAACGCGCGGGCCGCTGCCCGCAAGGCTGCCCAGATCGAGCGACGGCGTGCCGAGGGGCTGCCAGTGAAGTCGTCGGCCGGGGCGCTGTCGGAGATGCGGCGCGAACAGCTGCAGGAGATCGACGAATCCTGGTGCCCGGCGTGGCCGGTGACGTGGCAGCGGTGCTTCCACCTGGTGCGGATGCACCTGAACGCCGGTGAGGCGCTGCCCACCAGGCGGGCGAGACCGTGCGCCAGGGCGAGGACCTGGGCGGTGGGTAACGTCGGTGAGGCTCGGGTGGGACCAGCTGAGTGGCGTGCAGCAGTGGATGTGTGAGCAGGTCCTCGGGATCACACCCGCGAGCGAGGACGAGGAGCCGAAGCCGCGCCGTACGCAGGCCGACAAGTGGACCGCCAACCTCGCGGCCGCCCGGCAGTTCTTCGAGCGCGAGGGACACCTTCAGGTGCCCCGCAAGCATGTCGAGACCGTGCTCTCCCAGGACGGCTGGGAGCTCCAATTCCGTCTGGGGGCATGGGTCAGCAACCAGCGGAGCCGGGCCGCCACGCTGTCCCGGAGTGGACGGAGCAGCTGTCCACCATCGGCATGCGCTGGACGTAAACGTGGGGCACCAGGTACTCCTCGGTACACGGTCCAGTTCAGGCCAGTAGGCTGCAGCGGTGACCTCACCGACCTCGTCGCCTGTCATACTCCGTGGCCGGTACGGATCCCGCATCCGGCTGGACTGCGGAACACTGCTGTGGGAGTCCAGAGGAGTGTTCCGCCGGATAGCCGTGGAGGCGATCGAGCGGGTGGAAACACGGGGCCCGAAGGGCCGCACACTGGCCGTCGTGCTGACCGCCGACGAAGCGGGTGAGCAGGCCGTGTACACCCTGGTCAGCCGCAGCGGGAACGCGGTGCACGAATTCGCGAAGGCCCTGCGCGGGGCTCTGCCGGTACGGGACGCTGCAGAGCCGCGGACGAACGGCGCGGAGCTGGTGTCCGAGGAACGGATGACCCGGTGGAAGCCAAAACCGCGCCACATTGCCGGGTGGACTGTCGGCATCGCCTACACGCTGGTGTTGACGGCCATGTGCAATATCGATTCGCTCGACGCGACCTCGGCGGTGATGTTCTGGGTAACGGCCCCAATCTTGATCCCCATCGGAGGGCTGCTCACCCGAGCCGGATGGGAGATGGTCCGCGAGACCTGGGTCCTGCGCACCCGGGGCATCACGGTCGAGGGGAACCTGCGATCCACATTCTCCGTCCCCAGCGGTGACAGCTCCACCCTGCAGTACGAGTACACGTTCACCGACGCAAAAGGCGTGCCGCGCAAGCACACCAGCGCAGACGGGGGTGCGGAACGGGCGGAAATCACATACGACCCGCTGGCACCCGAGTCCGCCCAGGTGGGAAACCAGAGCACAGTCCGGCTGTTCGTCTCCGCGTTCGTCTTGCTCCTGGGTGTCTCGACACTTGTGACCGGCGTGTACCTCGCCGTGGCCGCGCCCTTCATCGCCTTTCGTTGACTGAGGTATCCGCTCGTCACCTGGGTCAGGTCCCTGGGTGATTCTCGAAGACGCCCGGCCTGGCCGGTGACCTGGCAGCGGTGCTTCCCCCTGGTGCGCATGCGCCTGGACGCCGACGGGGCGCTGCTCACCGAGGCGGGCGAGACCGTCGCCAGAGAGAGGACCTGGGGCGGTGGGTAACGTCGGTGAGGCTCGGGTGGGACCAGCTGAGTGGCGTGCAGCAGTGGACGTGTGAGCTGGCTTCGTTCACTTTCAGTGGTTCTGGCTCAAGTTCTGTGGCCCAGCACGCTGAGTAATCGTTGTCAGCCGAGCGCGCGGAGGATGGCCTGCACTTTTTGGCGCCATTCGTCTGCTTCGTTTGTGTCCACCCAGCCGCTCGCCAGCTCGGATCCTTCTTCGAGGACTCTGTGCAGTGCTTGGCATGCGAGGGAACGCAGTGCGTCTGGCAGTTCGGGAAGTGGTTCATCCGGCCTGTCGTCGGGGTCGATCATGATGTCACTGCCCGGAATCTGAGCGGCTACCAAGGCAGCGGCGGCTACTGCCTCGGCTCCGTCTCCGCCATCGATATGAGGACCGGAATCGGCGACTCGTCGCAGTGCTTCCTCAAGCGCACCGACGATCCGCTGCGGCGAGAGCCCGCGGAGCCGATCAGTAAAGTCACCGGCGATATCGCTGTCGAATGGTCCGGTTCCCCACGTGCCCATGGTCTTCTCCTGAAAGTTGCTGATCACGGCTGCGCCAGCATGCCAGGGGCCGGTGACAACTTCACGAGCTCAGGAGGACTCGTTTGCGGAGGAGAGTGAAGCCGGCCCGGCCGAACATCTGGCGCTTGAGCATCTTGATCCTGTTGACATGTCCTTCGACAACGCCAGAGTTCCAAGGCAGGGTCAGGCCGGCGATGACAGCGTCACAGTCGCGCTCCAGCCCTGCGGCGAGACTGTGGAGGCTGGGAAGGTCGTCCTGGCGGACGGCATCGAGCCAGTCCGGCAGGCGTTCGTCCTGGCGCTCGGTCAGCATGGTTGCGAAGGACCGAACGTGGCGAGTGAGAGCTGCGATCTCAGGACAGTTGACCCAGACGTTCTTGAGCTGGAGCTGTTCGGACTCGGTGAGGGCCTCAGGACGGCGAAGGATCCATCCGGCGACTGAGCGGGGTGAGGGCGGCCGGGCCGCCACCGGCCGTGGTGATGTTCGCTTGAGGTGCAGGTAAGCGCGGACGCGCCCGTAACTTCCCTGGTGGCCCAGGGGAACGATCTCCTCCCACAGCTTCCAGGCATTGGTACAGCCCTCGCTCCAGCGGTCGTCGAGGTAGGGCTTGTACTCGTCCAGAACAGAGGACCTGTTCTGCCACTGGCCGGTGAAGAGATCTTCCGGCCGTGCGGCGTCGGCGAAACGCTGGACAGTGCGGTAGGTCATGCCGAGTTGCCGCACTGCTTGGTACGTCGGCGGAAAACCGCAGGTAGGAACCGTGAAAGTGGTTCGACCACGTCCCGCACCACGGGCATGACGCACCTATGGCCGTGCTCCGGACGTCAACCCGCACTCTCTCGATGTCCACGTCTACCGACAGCATCACCACGTCCGCCACCGACGGGAACAACAGATCCTTCAGCCGAACCGCAAACTCATCCACGGCCCCGAACTGTCAGCCCAACCATCCGGCCGGAGAACCACTTTCGGGCAACCTCACAGACCCATTTCGTCGACCCCACCATCACTCAACGTGGCCAGACCACAGAAGCTGAGCCAGAGCCCGAGAAATGGCACTGCCTCGGCTTCTGCGGCAGGCAGCCCGACGCTGCCGCCTCCTGCCAGACTGACGCCGTACGCGTCGCGACATGCGACGTCGAGGGGATAGGGAATCGCGAGATGCCTCGGTGGATAGTCCTGGCCGTGCCTGTCAGCGGCGTGTCGGATTCAGATCGTGACGGGCGGACCGTCACTGAGTTCGAAGGCAGCACGGAAGAGGCGGAAGCGGCTCTCCTGCAAGCGGCTCACACATACGAGCACGGTCTCTGGAAGGTGCGCCGCCGCGAGATCTTCAAGTGTTCAAGCAGGTCCTACTTCATCCGCCTCCAGAACCGTCTGGCGACGTATGGTTTCCTCATCCAGCTTGCCGAACTGGTCCACGACTCCGATACGAAGCAACTGGACCGTCCTGCCACCTGACGGGGCACCGTCATAAAAGTTGTGCCAGGACCCGAGAAGTGACGTCAGCGCGTGGGACGGCGCGGCGCCCGTAAGGGCGCCGCGCCCTGATCAATCGCCCCTGCAACCCCACTGAGACGACATAGCCGTCAGGTTCACGCGGCGGCGCTGCCCTGATGGGTACAGATCTTCACCCAGGCGTCCTGGCCGTCCTGCTGGACCTACTCGTTGCAGCACAGCGCGCCCCCGCATACAGAACGGGGGCACGGCGTAAGGCGTAACCTGCTTTTACTGATCTTTTCGTAAGTTCGGTGGTTGTGGTGGGCCTGAGAGTGGGAGGCTGTCGGGGTGGCTTATCAACCTTCCCGTTCGGTTGCTGACTCTTCCCTTCCTCCTTTATCGCGGCCTCAGTTGGCGGAAGCGCGTCGTGTTCGGGCGGTCGAGTTGTTCGAGGACGGCGTCTCGAATGCGGAGATCGCGAGGGCGGTGGGGGTGTGTGCCGAGAGTGTGCGGCGTTGGCGTTGTCACGTTGTTGAGTGTGTGAGCGTTTGACGGTATGTCGGGTGTGGTGAGGCCGGGTGGCAGTTTTGGGTCAGGCCGCGGCAGGTGGGGCGATGGCGCCGGTGATCTGGTTCCAGATGGCGAAGCGGATGGTCATCTCGGCTCGGTAGCGGGCGGCGGCCATCAGGTGGCGCCGGGGTCGGAAGTGGGGTGAAATCCCGCCGAACGCGGACAGGAACTGCTGGGCGGTCCCGACGCTGCGGAAGCCTTTCATCGCGCGTTCGCGCTGCCGGGTGGGCTGGTGACTGTTCTCGGCCCGGTTGTTCAGACCCTTGTGGGCACGGTGCTCGACCGACGGCATGACCTCACGGTGGGCCGCCCCGTAGGAGTGGAGCTTGTCGGTGATCACCACCCGCGGCACCGAACACGTCTTCTTCAGCAGGCGACGGAAGAACCGCCTGGCCGCGGCGGTGTCCCGGCGGTCCTGCATGAGAACGTCCAGCACCATCCCATCCTGGTCGACAGCCCGCCACAGGTACTTCTGCTCTCCGTTGACCTTGATGAAGACCTCGTCCAGGTGCCACTTGTCACCGGGCCGGGGCCGCCGCCGGCGCAGGCCGTTGGCGTAGGCCTGCCCGAACTTTGCGCACCAGCGCCGGACCGTCTCGTGGGAGACGACCACGCCACGTTCGAGCATCAGCTCCTCCACCTCGCGGAAGCTGAGCGGAAAGCGGAAGTACAGCCACACGCAGTGCGCGATGATCTCGACCGGGTACCGGTGCCCCTTGTACGACGGCGGTGCGCTGTCCACGGACGACTCCTCCCAGCACGACCAACCAGAAAATCATCCCACCCGGTCAGCCAACGTGACAGCGCCCCCGCGACTACGAACGGCTCATCCAGCACTCGGAATCGCTCATCACCTGGGCCGCGATCACCCTTATGACCAGGCGAATCACCCGCCGAAACTCCCGCAGGAGCGGACAGTCGGCCCACCGCGAGGCCCACCGCGACTGATCGTTCCGGCACTGACGGTCAGCAGTCCCACCAAGAGGTCACCGGGCCCCCAAGCCAGCCCAATTCTCGCACCACCACGACGGCCTCATCGGGGCATCCGGCAACATCGAGGCCGGCCGTCAGCCGTCGGCCAGCCGCCCTCACCACCCAACCCCCGCCGTTCGAATTCTGAGCTGGACAAACACCGAAACACCACGGCCGTTCATGTCATGACTAGCTCAGAAAGAGGCACTCACCGCACCGTCAACTCACCTCAGACGAGCCACACCGATCGACCCGGCGCGTAGTTCACGCCGGCGGGAAGCACGCCGGTCTTCGGGTCCCAGAGGTACGTCAAGGCGTTCGCAGGGGTCGTCGTCGGTCTCGGAGCCCGGGGTGAGGAGTGTCTGGATGTCACGGATGACGCGGGGCAGCAGGCGGATGAGGCGGAGTTCCTCGCGGAATCGCCGGCAGGCTTGTTGTTCGGGGTCGGCAGCTTGGTGGAGGGCCGGCCACGGGTACCGGACCGGCAGGCTTTGTGCGGGATCCTCTTCGTCCTGCACACCGGCATCCAGTGGGAGTACCTGCCCCAGGAGTTGGGCTTCGGTTCCGGCATGACGTGCTGGCGGCGCCTGGCCGCCTGGAACGAAGCCGGTGTGGGACGAGTTGCATCTGGTGCTGCTGAAGAAGCTGCGGGCCGCGAAGAAGCTGGACTGGTCGCGGGCGGTGATCGACTCCTCCCACATACGGGCCGCTCGGCGCGGCCCAAAAGCGGGCCCAGCCCGGTCGACCGCGCACGTCCGGGCAGCAAGCACCACGTCCTCACCGACGGACAGGGCATCCCGCTCGCAGTGTCTTTGACCGGCGGAAACCGCAACGACGTCACGCAGCTACTGCCCCTGCTGGACATGGTCCCTGCCGTGGCTGGCCTCGTCGGCCGCCCCAGACGCCGACCCGACGCGCTCCTCGCGGACCGCGGCTACGACCACGACAAGTACCGCCGCCTGCTCTGGGCCCGCGGCATCCGCCCGGTCATCGCCGAACGAGGCCAGCCACACGGCTCCGGCCTGGGCATCTTCCGCTATGTGGTCGAGCGGATGATCGCCTGGCTGCACGGCTTCCGCCGACTGCGGATCCGCTGGGAACGACGCGACGACATCCACGAAGCTTTCCTCGGCATCGCCACATGCCTGATCACCCACCGCCACGTCCAACGCCTTTGTTAGGGCCTCTTACTGAGGTTGAACTCGGGATGTCGTGCTGCTGGTCAGGCGGGTCGGATGGTCAGGCCGGTCTCGGTGAGGCAGCCGTCGATGAGGTGGCTG